>NZ_JAWOVM010000051.1:0-31061 GCF_033339895.1 Vibrio sp. 1751 | reverse complement strand
GGCCACCTATTTGCAGATGCTGTGTTACAGCTACTCAATAAGTCTGGTTACGTCGCAGAGCAAATTCATGCGATTGGTAATCACGGTCAAACAGTGTTCCATCAGCCTACCGGAAACTTGCCGTTTACCACTCAATTGGGCGATGCAAACATTATCGCGGTCAAGACAGGCATTGATACGGTAGCGGATTTTCGTCGTAAAGACATGGCGCTAGGTGGACAAGGTGCCCCACTCGTCCCTGCTTTCCATAAAAGCATTTTTGCGATGCAGGATTCCACAACTGTGGTACTTAACATTGGAGGCATTGCCAATATCTCGGTACTGCATCCAGAACAACCAGTCATTGGCTATGACACAGGCCCGGGCAATATGTTGATGGACGCATGGTGTGCGCTGCATACTGGGCAAAGCTTCGACGAAGATGCACAATTTGCACTTAAAGGAACGGTAAACGCTACTTTGTTGACTCAATTACTCAAAGAAGCTTACCTCGCCATGCCTGCCCCTAAAAGTACCGGGCGAGAACTGTTCAATATTGACTGGCTGCATCTACAACTGGCCCATCACAATTTACCAATCGAAGACGTACAACGTACACTTTGCGAGTATTCTGCAATTACCATTGCCAACGAAGTCGACAAGTTTTCTCATGGCATCACACCTCAACTATTGGTCTGTGGCGGTGGAGCAAGAAACCCGCTTTTGATGCAACGACTGGCCAAGTTATTGCCACAATGGAGCGTTGCGACAACGGCAGAAAAAGGTGTTGATGGCGATTACATGGAAGCAATGGCGTTTGCTTGGCTTGCGCAGCGCCATATTCACGGCCTCCCTAGCAACTTACCGGAAGTTACGGGGGCAAGTCGTCTCGCTTCACTGGGTGTACTCTATTCAAAAAATTAAGGGCAATAGATCCTAAACAAAAAGGCTTAATTCATTATGACGAACGATGCACTTATCGCAGCTTTATCCCATCTGGTATCTGAAGGGCGAAATCCAGACACCATGGACATCGACTTGCTGCCTTCTCTCGATATTGTTCAACGCATCAACCAACAGGACAAACTCGTTCCTCTTGCCGTTGAAAAAGTATTGCCTGAGATCGCTGAAGCCGTTGATAAGATCACGGAAGCATTTAAGGTCGGAGGTCGGTTGTTTTACATCGGTGCGGGTACCAGTGGTCGACTTGGCGTTTTGGACGCTTCAGAATGCCCACCAACTTTTGGCACAGATCCAGAGATGGTCGTTGGTATTATTGCCGGTGGAAAAGAGGCAATGTTCCGTGCAAAAGAAGGGGCGGAGGACGACCCTACATTAGGCGAGCAAGATCTTAAAGAGAATACGCTAACACAACGCGATGTCGTCGTTGGTATTGCGGCAAGTGGACGAACACCTTACGTGATTGGTGGCTTAGAGTATGCGAACGAGCTTGGTGCCACCACTGTAGCACTATCTTGTAACCCTGACTCTCCGATTGCAGATATTGCTGATATTGCGATTAGCCCCGTTGTTGGACCTGAAGCGTTAACGGGATCCACTCGCTTAAAATCAGGGACGGCACAAAAACTCGTACTAAACATGCTCACTACCGCAAGCATGATTCGCCTGGGCAAAAGTTATCAGAACTTAATGGTAGATGTGAAAGCGACGAATGCAAAGCTAGTTGCAAGAGCGGCTCGTATTGTTATGCAAGCAACAGATTGTACTAACCAAGAGGCTAAAACGGCGCTCAAAGAAACGGACTACGACGCCAAGTTAGCGATTTTGATGATTTTAACCGGGCTGGATAGAGAAAGCGCGACTGAGCAACTGAACGCCAAGCAAGGATATTTAAGAAAAGTCGTGATCGCGCAAACTAATCAATCTTAATCAATAAAGCGCCTCACTTATTTAAAAGTCAGGCGCCTTTTATGGCTTAATTTAGTAGTTCAATCGTTCAATGTGAGTAATACCGACTTTACCTTCAAGGTCACTGAACATATGAACCATTGCTGGGTATGGTTGTGCTCCAGGGTAGACAACTTCTGCATTACAGAAAAACGCATAGTTTTGTCCGGCTACGACTTGAGTAGCCACAACCAAAGGGGAGTATTTGACACCGACAAACCCCTCGATACCTTTAGCAAATACTTCTTTATTCTCTGCTGTGAGTTCATGAAATGGACTCCAGCCACCAGCCATTTGCGTTGACATAATGTGATTCCTTTTTTTGCTGTGCTCACTATCAAGCAATATGAACATAGTTTAATAAGGAAGATTTTGCCACATTTATGTGATGCAGACAGTGTAACAACGGCTTTATTGACTATTAATTTGAGTATTCATTCCAACCACGTTGCCATTCCATGCGGAATTTTTGCGCTTGCTCAGTACCTTCACAAACCCCTTCGTAATACTGACCAGATAACCCCATTTGATACGCAAAAGCAGGATTACAGTACTCACGTAAACCTTCTAAATAACCTTGGTCGTAGTCATTTTGCTTAACACTACCCAACTCACGAAGCTCGCTCATCGTGCGCGATGTGTGTCCGGTTATGCCATCTTGATATCCGATCTGATGCCAATCTCCCGACTTGGCAAGATCTGCTGTCGTTGCTGTGCATCCTGCAAGTAAAGCCAGTGCCAGACCTACCGTTACCTTTTTCATGGTTCTTCCTTAAGTAATTGTTTTCAAAAATAAGCTTACCACTAATTATTGGCGCTTGCCGCTGAGCTTGCAGATTTAACCACTGATGACTCAAATCAGCCGCTCAAGACTGTCATCAACCTTTCGCCATTTTTAAAAACCGCTCAAGCAGCATATCGACCACTCAGTGCTCTATTCGACCACTCATCTACTAACCGAATGCATTTAACACAAGTGACGCATAACATGCATCCTGAGATTAAAAAATTACCCTACCCAACTAAGACCAAGGACAATTGCTATGATGTGGTTTCTAACCTGTGTCGCAGCCCTAATCGGCGGATACTTCATCTACGGCGCTTTCGTCGAGAAGATTTTCGGCATCAATGAAAAACGCCAAACGCCAGCTCACACCAAATCGGACGGTGTTGACTTCGTTCCAATGTCAACAAAGAAAGTTTACCTAGTTCAACTACTTAACATCGCAGGTGTTGGTCCAATTTTTGGCCCGATCATGGGGGCACTATACGGTCCTGCGGCGATGCTTTGGATTGTAGTCGGTTGTATTTTTGCTGGTGCAGTACACGATTACTTCTCAGGCATGCTTTCAGTGCGTAACGGCGGTGCATCTGTACCTACCATTACAGGTCGCTACCTAGGTAATGGCGCAAAACACTTTATGAATATTTTTGCCATTGTCCTATTACTTCTAGTTGGCGTAGTGTTCGTTTCAGCCCCCGCTGGCATGATTACTAACCTCATCAATGATCAAACAAGCTTGAGCGTAAGCATGACTACAATGGTTATTGCTATATTTGCTTACTACATCATTGCGACGATTGTTCCCGTCGATAAAATCATTGGTCGTTTCTACCCACTGTTTGGCGCCCTACTTATCTTTATGTCTGTTGGCCTAATGACAGCCGTTGCTTTCTCTAGCGAACACACAGTAATGGGTGACTTCCAAGTTTCGGACATGTTCTCTAACCTCAACCCAAATGACATGCCGTTATGGCCTGCATTGTTCATCACTATCGCATGTGGCGCTATCTCTGGCTTCCACGCAACTCAGTCTCCACTGATGGCGCGTTGTATGGAAAATGAGAAAAACGGTCGCTTCGTATTCTACGGTGCAATGATTGGTGAAGGTGTTATCGCGCTAATTTGGTGTGCTATCGCTCTGTCTTTCTTCGGCTCTCTAGACGCTCTATCCGAAGCTGTGAAAAACGGTGGTCCTGGTAACGTGGTATACAGCGCATCATTTGGTCTGCTAGGTGTGTTCGGTGGTATCCTTGCGTTCCTGGGTGTGGTTATCCTACCAATTACGTCTGGCGATACAGCGTTCCGTTCAAGCCGCTTGATCCTTGCTGAATACTTCAACATGGAACAAAAAACGCTACGTAACCGTCTACTGATGGCACTTCCACTGTTCGTTATCGGCGGTATCTTAACTCAAGTAGACTTCGGCATTATCTGGCGCTACTTCGGTTTTGCAAACCAAACAACAGCGGTAATGATGCTTTGGACTGCGTCCGCTTACCTACTGCGTCACAACAAGCTGCACTGGATTACCACTATCCCAGCTATCTTCATGACCACGGTATGTGTCACGTTCATCTTAAACAACAGCTCGCTAGGTTTTGGTCTGCCAATGCAACTATCAACTATCGTAGGTATTGTGTTTGCCCTAGCTGTGACAGGTTACGTTATCAAAACCTCTAAGGGTAAAGGTGAAACTGAACTGGCTGACGAAGAGAAACCACAAGCCGTATCAGAAACAGCGTAATACTCGTCACATCTGAGTGACTAAGATAGGAGCCTGCCAATTGCAGGCTCTTTTTGTTTTATACCCAAGTCACTTTAAGACTCAGAAAGCACAGCATCATTTACTTAGCTGTTCTTATCTATCTGAGCCAAGCATCTTGAGGTTACTTAGGTATACAATAACAACATTGATTCTAGGTTAGGTTCACTATGGAACTGGTCATCTCCCTTTTACAACAGATGTGTGTGTACTTAGTTTTGGCTTACATGCTAAGTAAAACGCCAATCATCTTACCTTTGCTGAGTATTTCTTCGCGCTTAAGCCACCGCCTAATTTGTTACGTACTCTTCTCTGGCTTTTGTATTCTCGGCACCTATTTCGGTCTGCACATCAACGATGCTATTGCCAATACTCGTGCGATCGGCGCAGTTATGGGCGGGCTGTTTGGTGGACCTGTTGTAGGTTTCGCCGTCGGATTTACTGGTGGCATTCATCGATACTCTCTTGGTGGCTTTACTGACCTAGCCTGTGCAATTTCAACCACCGCCGAGGGCGTAATTGGTGGCTTGCTCCACGTTTACCTTATCAAGCGAAATAAAGGCGCATTGCTGTTTAATCCAAGCGTCGTATTCAGCGTTACGTTTGTTGCAGAAGTGGTGCAAATGATTTTGCTGCTCGCCGTCGCGAAACCTTTTGATCAAGCCTATGAACTGGTGTCCGCTATTGCAGCGCCTATGATCATCGCGAATTCATTTGGTGCGGCGTTGTTCATGAGTATCCTGCAAGACAGAAAAGCAATCTTTGAAAAGTTTTCTGCGACGTTTTCGCGTCGAGCGCTCACCATTGCAGATCGCTCAGTGGGAATTCTAAGCAACGGCTTCAACACCGAAAACGCAGAGAAAATCGCGCGTATTATTTACGAAGAAACCAAAGTGGGCGCTGTCGCGATTACTGACCAAGAAAAAATCTTAGCGTTTGTGGGCATTGGCGATGATCACCATAAACCAAACACGCCGATTTCATCGCAAAGCACATTAGACTCCATGGAGAAAAACGACATCATTTATCTTGATGGTGCGGAGCGTCCATACCAATGCTCCATTGCAAAAGATTGCAAGCTCGGATCTGCGCTGATCATCCCACTGCGTGCAGGGAAAGAGGTCATTGGTACCATAAAGCTGTATGAACCGAAGCGTAAATTGTTCTCGACGGCCAACATGTCGATGGCGGAAGGAATAGCCCAGCTTCTATCTAGCCAAATCCTTTATGGCGATTACCAACAACAACAAGCCTTACTCGCCCAAGCAGAAATAAAATTGCTTCACGCTCAGGTGAATCCACACTTTTTGTTTAATGCACTCAATACTATTAGTGCGATTACTCGTCGTGACCCTGACAAAGCGCGCGAGCTAATCCAAAATTTATCGCACTTCTTCCGCAGCAATTTAAAGCAGAACATTAATACCGTGACGCTAAAGGAAGAGCTTGCACATGTGAACTCGTACTTGAGCATCGAAAAAGCGCGTTTTACGGACCGCTTAGAGGTTGAAATCGATATTCAACCTGAATTGCTGGACATCAAATTACCAAGCTTTACACTCCAGCCTTTGGTTGAGAATGCCATTAAGCATGGCATTTCAAACATGCTTGAAGGTGGTAAAGTTCATATATACAGCGAAGCACACCCACAAGGTCACTTGATTACCGTCGAAGACAACGCAGGCAGTTTTGAACCGCCAAAAGAAAACCACTCAGGGCTAGGTTTAGAAATTGTCGACAAACGTCTCACTAATCAATTTGGACGTGATGCAGCGCTAAAAATTACGTGCGAGCCACATCAATTTACTAAAATGAGCTTTATCATTCCCCCAAAATCATAAAAGCACGCTGAAGCAATAAAGGTAATGTTGGATGTTAACCGCACTCGTCATTGATGATGAACAGTTTGCTCGTGAAGAGCTAGCAGAGTTACTGGATGAAACAGGCCAAGTTGAGGTCGTGGGCGATGCCTCAAACGCAATCCTTGGCCTAAAAAAAATCAATGAACTTAAGCCTGATGTGGTGTTTCTCGATATCCAAATGCCTCAAGTCACGGGGATTGAACTACTTGGGATGCTTGATCCAGAAACCATGCCTTATGTGGTTTTTGTCACGGCTTATGATCAGTATGCGATTCAAGCATTTGAAGACAATGCCTTTGATTACTTGCTCAAACCTGTCGACCCATGCCGGTTAACTAAAACGGTCAAACGGCTAAATAAAGTCATTAGCCAATCCGCCCTAACGCAACAACTGTCTGCTATTACACCTGACACGTTGGATCAGATACCGTGCATCGGACACAACCGCATCGTTATCATGGCCACCGACACGGTGGAATGTGCTTACAGTGATATCAGCGGCGTGCATGTACGCTCCACCAGCCAAACCGCGAGCACCCAACTGACATTAAAAACGTTGGAAGAGAAAACCCCTCTAGTCCGCTGCCATCGTCAATACTTAGTCAGTATTAAAGCGATTAGCGAAATCAAGTTACTGGAAAATGGGTTAGCGGAAATCATCACCAAAACAGGCTTTGAGATACCAGTAAGCCGCCGCTACTTAAAGGTGCTCAAAGAGATGCTCGGCATTAGCCACTAACACAAAAACTTCACACATCATCGCTGAGTTTCCGCTAGCGTATAAATAGGACGCTCTGAAAAGACGAGGCGATGATGTATAAAGTTTTATTCATATGTAAGCACAACGCTGGACGAAGCGTCCTCGCGGAGTCAATCGCAACCAATATCCTGTCAGCAGATTTTAGTGTCACCAGTGGAGGCTCACATCCCACAGGCAAGGTGCACCCAGTGGTGCAAAAATATTTAGATGACCACCAACTCCCCATTCCGCATATCCACACACATTCATGGGAGGAGCGAACTCAGTTTCTTCCCGACATCGTTATTATTCTCTGTGATTCTTTACATCAAGAAACCGCTCCTCAGTGGCTTGCAGGTGGTGTTCGAGTAAACTGGCAAGTTGATGCTTTTCCGACCGATGGTTCTGATGAAGACATGTACGCACATTGCGAAAAGGTTGCTCAATCGCTTGAGCGAAGAATCACGAAGATGTCTGATATGATTATCGATGGTTTAGGAAAAGACCAAATTCGTGATTACCTAAATGAGTTAAGAGAGATGTAAAAAAGGCGACCCACAAGGTCGCCTTTTGAATATTCGATAAATGGAGACTAATCCACTTGCTTGATTTGCAGTTCTTTAGGTACTTCAAAGAACATATTCTCTTCACGGCCAAGTACTTCATCAACCGCTTCGGCACCAACGAGTTCTTTGATTCGCTCTAGAATCTGATTAACGAGCTCTTCCGGAGCAGATGCTCCCGCAGTCACGCCGACCTTTGTTTTGCCTTCAAACCACTCAGGTTTGATATCTTCCGGACAGTCGGTTAAGTAGCCAGGTGTCCCTAGCTTTTCAGCTAGCTCTTTAAGACGTGTAGAGTTTGATGAGTTTTTAGAACCCACCACAACCATCACATCTACGTCACCAGCTAATTCACGTACGGCATCTTGGCGGTTTTGTGTCGCATAACAGATATCGTCTTTACGTGGACCTTGGATATCTGGGAACACGCGGCGTAGCTCTTCGATAACATCGGCAGTTTCATCGACAGAAAGCGTCGTTT
Organism: Vibrio sp. 1751; assembly: GCF_033339895.1. Lineage (NCBI taxonomy): Bacteria > Pseudomonadati > Pseudomonadota > Gammaproteobacteria > Vibrionales > Vibrionaceae > Vibrio > Vibrio sp. 1751. The sequence goes on along the minus strand of NZ_JAWOVM010000051.1, from coordinate 22,983 downwards.
GGCTTACGTAATGAAGATCGGATGGATCTTTCACAATCGCCTTCAGTTTCTCAACATCGGCTGGAGTTTCAACCAAGTACATACCACCGGTTTCACTCGCGTATTGCCCCATCGTACCTTCGACTTCAGGGTGACCTGCGTGACCAATCAGAACCACTTCCATATTACGACGGCTCGCACGCGCCACTTCCATATGCACTTTAGTTACTAAAGGACACGTTGCGTCAAATACGGTCAAATCACGCAGCTTGGCTTCCTGACGAACTGCCTGCGATACACCATGAGCAGAAAAAATCACAATGTTGTCGTCTGGCACTTCATGCAGCTCTTCAACGAATATAGCACCACGTTGTTTTAGCCCTTCAACCACAAAACGGTTATGCACCACTTCATGACGCACATAAATCGGTGGCTGATACATCTCTAGCGCACGCTCTACGATGCTAATCGCACGGTCAACACCAGCACAGAAACCACGTGGGTTAGCTAACAGGATTTTCATTTCATTGCTCATGGAAGTTATCTTTTATTTGGTTCGCTATTCTACTGACAAAATTTCGACTTCGAAAGTCACGTCTTGTCCCGCGAGTGGATGGTTGAAGTCCACAGTGACTGAATCGCCTGCAATCTCTGTAATAATGCCCGGGATTTCCATGCCATCAGGGCCACTGAAGGCCATGATTGTACCAACTTCCACTTCTGCATCACCTACAAATTTAGTGCGATCCATATAGTGAATATGATCAGGGTTTGGCATACCAAACGCGTCTTCTGCCTTTAGCTCAATCGCTTTTTGTGCGCCTGTTTCGAGGCCTATCAAGCATTGCTCAAAGTTTTCACTCAAGCTTCCATCACCCATAACAAACTTCGCTGGTTTACCCATGTTATGAGTACTATCTGCAACCGATCCGTCTTTCATTTTAATCGTAAAGTGAAGGGTTACTACCGATTCATTGGTTATTGTTGTCACGTTAATGCTTCCTTGTTCTTGGGTTATTACGCTGTCAGCTTGGTCTTTTTATACATTGATATGCTGATTGGCGCTCCAACATAATAAAAAGCGTCGCTCGAATCAACGGACGACGCTTAGGGTTATTCGATATATCGCAAAAGGTTACTTGTTAGCGTCTTTTTTACGGAAGCCATCCAGAATAATCATTGCCGCACCAATACAGATCGCCATGTCAGCAAGGTTGAATGCTGGCCAGTGGTAGTTACCCCAGAAGAAGTCTAGGTAATCAACAACAAAGCCATGAACGACGCGGTCAAACACGTTGCCCACTGCACCACCAATAATCAGTGCATAAGCAATGTTGTTCCATTTTTCTTTTGCTGGAAGCTTGCTCATCCAGTAGGTCAAAAGACCCGTCACAACAAACGCGATACCTGTAAATAACCAACGCTGCCAACCAGCTTGATCGCTCAAGAAGCTGAAAGCGGCACCGTAGTTATGAACGTAAAGTAGGTTGAAGAATGGCAACACCTCAATTCGGTTTGCCCATCCGTAGCCCATGTTGTCCATCACCACCAATTTGATGCCAATATCTGCAATAAATACCAGAATTGCTAACCACAGCCAGCGAACTCCAGATTGCTTTAACGTCAGTGCTTTTTCACTCATTACTTTACCTACAAACAGCCCCAGTAAATACTGGGGCTGTTAATTTTAAAAAAAGTTCAGTCGTTCTAGGCAATTACGCGAATTTACGTACTTCACCTTCGCCGTCTACGTTAGACACACAACGACCACAGATCTTCTCGTGACCTTCAATTGTGCCTACGTCTGGCGTGTGGTGCCAACAACGGTCACACTTCTCGCCTTCAGCTGCTGCTACTTCTACAAACAAGCCTTCGATATCCGTCGCTTGTGCTGCATCCGTCTTCTCACCTAGAGGCTTAACTTTCGCAGCAGATGTTAGTAGAACAAAGCGCAGTTCATCTTCAAGTTTGTTGATCTTCGCCGCTAGTGCGTCATCAGCAAATAGAGTCACTTCAGCTTGTAGTGCACCACCAATGGTTTTCTCTTTACGCGCATCTTCTAGAAGTTTGTTTACTGCACCACGAACCGCTTGGATCTCAGTCCAGAATTCGTTGTTCAGCTCTTCACCTTCAGCAAGACCGAATAGACCGTCGAACCACTCACCAGTGAATACGAACTTGTCGCGCTCGCCTGGCATTTCGTTCCAGATTTCATCTGCAGTGAACGACATGATTGGCGCCATCCAACGAACTAGCGCTTCTACGATGTAGTAAAGTGCTGTCTGACAGCTACGTTGAGCGTTGCCGCCACGTTTTGCTGTGTACTGACGGTCTTTAATTACGTCTAGGTAGAAAGAGCCCATTTCGATTGAACAGAATTGCATTAGACGCTGAGTTACACCGTGTGTGTTGTACTCTTCGTATGCTTTAACTATCTCTTCTTGTGCTGCTAGTGCACGACCAACCGCCCAGCGATCTAGCGCAACCATCTCTTCAACAGGAACGATGTCTGTTTCAGGGTTGAAGCCGCTTAGGTTAGCAAGGAAGAAACGCGCTGTGTTACGGATACGACGGTACGCATCTGCGCTGCGTTTTAGGATTTCATCAGAAACCGCAACTTCACCAGTGTAGTCTGTAGAAGCAACCCATAGACGAAGAATGTCAGCACCTAGCTTGTTGGTTACGTCTTTTGGCGCAACCACGTTACCGATAGATTTAGACATCTTACGACCCTGACCGTCAACCACGAAACCGTGTGTCAGTACTTGTTTGTAAGGCGCTTCGTCTTTCATCGCGATAGATGAAATTAGAGAAGACTGGAACCAACCACGGTGTTGGTCAGAACCTTCTAGGTATAGGTCTGCACTATTGCCGTTGTACTCTTCACGAGCATCAACAACAGAGAAGTGAGTGACACCTGAATCGAACCATACGTCTAGCGTATCTAGCACTTTTTCGTATTGGTCAGCGTCAGCACCTAGTAGTTCAGCGGCATCTACATCCCACCATGCTTGGATACCTTTCTCTTCAACCAGCTTAGCGACTTTCTCGATCAGCTCTAGCGTGTTTGGATGAAGTTCTGCTGTTTCTTTATGAACAAACAGAGCAATTGGCACACCCCAAGTACGTTGACGAGAGATACACCACTCAGGGCGACCTTCGATCATACCTTCAATGCGGCTTTGACCCCACTCAGGCATCCACTCTACGTTCTTGATTGACTCTAGTGCTTTAGCACGTAGGCCAGCTTGGTCCATAGAAACGAACCATTGAGGTGTAGCTCGGAAGATGATTGGAGTCTTATGACGCCAACAGTGTGGGTAGCTGTGCTCATAAGCGTGGTGGTGTAGTAGTGCACCTTTTTCTTTTAGTACTTCTACTACTGCATCGTTCGCTTTAAATACGTGCTGACCAGCAAATAGCTCTGTATCTGGTAGGTAAACACCGTTTGAGCCAACTGGGTTTGCTACTTCTAGGTTGTACTTGTTACCAACCGCGAAGTCTTCTTGACCGTGACCAGGAGCAGTGTGAACAACACCAGTACCTGAATCAGTCGTAACGTGATCGCCAAGGATCGCCGGTACAGTGAAATCGTAGAATGGGTGTTGGAATTGAGAAAGCTCTAGGTCCGCACCTTTAGCAAAGCCAAGGTTGTGGAAGTGCTCGATACCCGCACGGTCCATTACGTCTTTCGCTAGCTCAGCAGCAACGATGATACGCTCAGCGTTGTCGCCTTCTGTTTGGATAAGCACGTACTCTAGATCATCACGTAGACATACTGCGCGGTTTGCAGGCAGTGTCCAAGGTGTTGTTGTCCAGATAACGATAGATACGTCACCGTGACCTTCATGACCTTCTGTCAGTTCAAATTTAGATAGCAGTGCTGTTTCGTCAGCCGCTTTAAAACGAACGTCGATAGATGGTGATACTTTATCTTTGTATTCTACTTCCGCTTCAGCAAGAGCAGAACCACAGTCTGTACACCAGTGAACAGGTTTGAAACCTTTTAGCAGGTGACCATTGCTTGCGATCTTACCAAGAGCACGAATAATGTTCGCTTCAGTTGCGAAATCCATAGTGCGGTATGGCTTGTCCCACTCACCCATGATACCAAGGCGTTTGAAGCTCTCTTTCTGACCTTCAACCTGACCAGCTGCGTATTCACGACATTTCTCGCGGAATTCCGCTGCTGTCACTTTTTGGCCTGGCTTACCTACTTTCTTCTCTACCATTAATTCGATTGGTAGACCGTGGCAGTCCCAGCCTGGGATGTAAGGTGCGTCAAAACCTGAAAGTGTTTTGGATTTAATAATAATGTCTTTAAGAATCTTGTTTAGTGCGTGACCAATATGAATGTCACCATTTGCGTAAGGAGGGCCATCGTGCAATACGAATGACTTTTTGCCTTTCTTAGCTTTACGGATTTCACCGTAAAGATCTTCTTTGTACCAACGCTTAAGCATTTCTGGCTCACGATTGGCCAGGTTGCCGCGCATTGGAAACCCTGTTTCAGGTAAGTTCAGGGTATCTTTATACTCACTCATCGATTCTTAATTCCGTTATATTGGGCGAAAATTAGACATTATGTTGAACGGTGGAATAAACCGCTCAACGCTTAAGCTGACGCAGCCACACCCTTGCTGCTTCAGCATCCAATTCGATTTGTTGTTTAAGTGCTTCAAACGACTCAAACTTTTGCTCATCTCGAAGTTTATGCAAAAGTTCCACTTCTAGTTGCTTGCCATATAAATTGGCATGAAAGTCGAATAAGTGCACTTCTAACTGTTGGCGAACACCATTGACGGTTGGTCTTTGACCAATATTAGCAACACCACCAACTGGCTTATTTCCTAAGCCAAGCGCTTGAACAACATAGACTCCGGAAACCGGAGAAACACAGCGTTTCAAAGGAATATTTGCAGTAGGGAACCCAATGGTTCGACCTAGCTTTCTTCCGTGAGAAACACGACCGCTGATGCTGTAGTTTCTTCCCAGCATCTGTTGCGCGGAATGCAAATCGTCACGCGCCAGCGCTTGACGGATAGCCGTACTGCTGACACGTAATTGTTGTAAACAAAAGCTCTGGGTACTTACGACATCAAAGCCGTATTTTTCCCCTGCTTCCTGTAGCATTGCAAAGTTACCTGTACGGCCTTTGCCAAAGCAGAAATCATCACCAACGACAAGAAACTTAACACCCAAACGCTCGACCAACAAGTCACGGATAAACTCTTCCGCGGTTAAACTTGCAAAATGGCGATTGAAATTGACACACAGTAAGCGGTCAATATCGAGCTTACTCAATTGCACGAACTTATCGCGTAATCGCGTCAACCTTGCAGGTGCCTTGTCTTTGGCAAACAGCTCCATAGGCTGAGGTTCAAAGGTCATCACAACAGAAGGCAAGGATAGCCTGTCCGCTTGCTCAGACACTTGCTGCAATACTTGTTGATGGCCTTTATGGACACCATCGAAATTGCCAATAGTCAGCACACAACCATGATGTCGCGGGTTGATATTGTGAATGCCTCTAATCAGTTCCATTGGATACTGCTTTCTGCCTCTGTTTAACTTTACACTGTGTGAAACTGACGGATTATATACTAATCACCCTCAGTCTGTCCCAGCTTTTAGGTCTTTTAAACGCGCACCAGTTAAAAATAGAACCACTAGGTAAACCACGGCTCCTAAACCGATCAACATCCCTAGCACCGCGCTTCGGTGAGCAAAGCTCCAGCCCAGCCATACTGACATATCTTCCAGTTGCCATAAGATTGCCGCCACCATCGCCGCGCCAGCAATAGCTAAACGTATAATAAAGAAGACGGTTCGCTTAGTGATTTGGTATACCTCTGCGATGTGCAGGCCACGATACAGCAGTGCCATATTCACAAATGCCGATAGTGCTGTCGCGATAGCCAAGCCAACGTAGCCATAGAAGTACGCAAAAATTGCATTAAATACCATGTTGGTCACCATCGCAATGATGCCGTATTTCACTGGCGTTTTGGTGTCTTGACGCGAGTAATACCCCGGAGCGAGCACTTTAATCAGCATAAAGTTAAGCAGACCAGAAGCATACGCTAATAAAGAGAGAGAGGCTTGATGTACGTCTTGTGGCGAAAACTCACCTCGCATGAATAACACCATCAACATAGGTTTTGCCAGTACAATCAAACCAAGCATTGCAGGAAGGCCAAGTAAGATCACCATGCGCACCCCCCAGTCCATGGTTTGTGCGAATCCTTCATTTTGTGCGTCAACATGTTTGCGTGATAATGCTGGTAAAATCACCGTTGCAATCGCAATACCAAACAGACCTAACGGGAATTCCAACAAGCGATCTGAATAGTACAACCAACTGATCGAACCGGTTTGCAGAAAGCTGGCAATAAAAGTATCAAACAACAAGTTGATTTGGCTTACCGACACACCGAACAAAGCAGGAATCATTAAGGTTCGGATCTTCACCACGCCCGGATCGCGCCAGCCCCATTTTGGCTTAACCATAACCCCCGCTTTAATAAGGAAAGGGATTTGAAATAAGAACTGAACCAAACCACCAAGGAAAACACCGATGGCAAGACCAATCTCTGGCTGTGACATCTGCGGCGAGATAAACCATGCTGCCAAAATGATCATTACGTTGAGGAAGACGGGAGTAAACGAAGAAACCGCAAACTTACCTAGTGTATTGAGAATGGCTCCCGATAGGGCAACAAAAGTGATGAACCATAAATAAGGAAAGGTAATCTTGAGCATCACGCTAGCAAGTTCGAACTTCTCAGCCGCGGGACCACCATGCATCCAGTCTAGGAACCAACCAAAACCAAACAGTGCAGTCACCACTCCGGAACCTAGAACGCCTAAGATGGTAACAATTGAGACTATCACCCCTAATGTACCCGCCGCACGAGCAATGAGCTCCCGAGTTTTATCCATGTCGCCTTGAGCATGGCTTTCCGTTAAAACAGGTACAAACGCTTGGGAAAAAGCACCTTCAGCAAACAAACGTCGTAAAAAATTAGGAATTTTATTGGCGAAGAAAAAGACGTCTGCGCTTGCTCCTGCCCCCATTAAATTTGCCACTACAACATCACGAACTAGGCCAAGAACGCGGGAAATAAATGTCATAGCACTGACGATCATGCCAGACTTGAGTAGTCGTTTACTCACTGTAACCTCGGAATATCACCATAAGACAGCTAACCCTATACTGTTTCTCTGACAGGTGCTGTAAATAGACGTCAAAAATCTATCCGCGGGTTGTAAGGAATAAGTGTGCCTTTCGCGGATAATTATTAGCATTGGTATAAAAATGCTGTTAGAATCCCCGCCATCTTAACCGCGATAACCTCTCTTACCAAAATTTGTTTTGGCTTAGATCGGTTTTTGCACAAATCATTTGACATTTAAGCGCAAATGAGGGATATTCCTCGCCCTTAAATTGTCACAGAACTAAGTTTTTGGGAGTTAGACCCTTGGCAAATAGTAAATCTGCTAAGAAGCGCGCTATCCAAGCTGAGAAACGTCGTCAGCACAATGCTAGCCGTCGCTCAATGATGCGTACTTACATGAAGAAAACTGTTGCTGCTATCGAAGCAGGCGACAAAGAAGCTGCAACTGCTGCATTCGCTGTAGTTACACCTATCCTAGACCGCATGGCAACTAAAGGCCTTATTCACAAGAATAAAGCAGCTCGCCATAAGTCTCGTTTCGCTGCACAAATCAAAGCTCTTTAATAGAGTCCTGATTTTACAGTGAAGAAAAAACCGACCTTGTGTCGGTTTTTTATATCTACAAAATTTTCTTAATAAAAAAAGCTGGCAATGCCAGCTTTTCTTTTTCTGAATGTCCCATTTAAAGACATCAGCTTATTCATTACCCATATAACGCTCAAACTAGAAAGCACTAATAAAACACTTGAGAACAAAGCAAATTGGTCGATGAGTAGTACCCTATCATCAAAAGTTTAACGCCACTCTCAAATATTCCAACAAGTTAGATTCACACTCTAAGATGAGCAGTATATTAGGACTATTTAATTAATGTTGAGCACTCTCAGCACAATAAAGACTATGCAGTGTTTTTATTAACGCTTTCACTTCATCACTCTTTAATGTGTAGTACACCGTTTGTGCTTCTTTCCTTGTCGTGACTAACTCATCACGGCGAAGCCAAGCAAGATGCTGAGATAATGCCGACTGGCTTAGCTCTAACTTTGCACACAGCTCTCCCACGGACAGCTCTTGGTTATGCAGCATACAAAGGATTTGTAGGCGTCTCTCGTTTGCCATCGCTTTGAGCAACACGACGGCTTTTGCGGAGTTCTGCTCCATTTCTTGTAGATTCATGTGTTGGACCTCTAGCTACAACTTACTTATTCCAACCCTGGCCAGCTTGTTGTGTTGCACTGATTTATATATCTAAAAAAATCAAGATACACTTCCAGAGTCTTCATTATTAGAACCTCTAATTTAGTTGTTAGTGATACACCAATATTATCCACCAAGGATTTTAATTGGTGCGCCATCAATAATTAATAGTTTTGCTCACTAAAACAAGTATCTTGCTTACTTAGATATTATTTAGAATTATATTTTTATTGATAGTAATCTATTTATTTACGCAACGATACGGGTTTACTCAAACATTTGACTGAAATCAGCATCACAAACATTTTTTACCGCGGGGTGTTGGATCATTCGTTCCGCAAAAATCACGTAGTACTCTTCTTTTAGCCCATCGACATGGCCAATTAGCTGTAAATTTCGGTCGTCTTCAATCTCCGACATGTATACGGTCGGTGCCAAGAAAATCACATCATCGTGGTACCGAGCAAAAGCTTTCATCAACGCAACATCATCAAACTCCCCTAGCACATTGGGTTGAAGGCCTTGACGATCAAACCATTGAATAACTTTACGCCCCATAGCCGTTCGGCTCGCGGGAATCAGAAGTTTTTTTTGTTCCAAGATCTCAGGGAATCGCACATTTTCAATTTCAGAAGAAGCAAAAAAGCTCATGCTACTTTCACCTAACTTTTTGCTATAAAGGCCAGGACTTTGAGTAGAATCAACGGGACAATCCGAAAGGATCATATCTAGCTTGTGCTGAGAAAGGCGTTCAAGTAGCAGTTCGTGGGTTGATTCATAACAGCGTAAATGAATACTGTTATCTTCCGGGACGGTCGTCATCAGTACTTTACTGACCAAGCGTTTAGATAATGCATCGGCTACACCAACTTCAAATAGAATGTTCGAGTGCTGGCTGTAATTGACGATATCTAACATCTCATAACTCAAACCGAACATCCGGTCGGCGTACTTAAACACAAGCTGACCTAACTCAGTGGGCTCAACTGTACGACCATTGCGCTTGGTTAACTTTCCTTTCATGCGCTCTTCAAGCGCTTTAATCTGTCCTGTCACGGTTTGCGGTGTCAGGAAGAGCGCGTCAGCCGCCTTAGTTACAGAGCCCTGTTTGCACACCATCCAGAAATAATAGAGATGGTTGTAGTTTAGATGTGACATGATCGAGTCCCGAAAAGAAAGTGATACTTTTTATACCAAATGTGACAGAGACAAACAATAAACTCGACAAAACCATACAATACCTTACAAAAGCATAAGTTTTACCGAAAGTATAAAGTCAACACTGTCATAAAAGTTGAACTGAGGCGCATTTTCTCTACAAAAAAAACGCAAAAACCAAACAAAACGAAATCAAAATTTAACCATTAAAATCAACAGGTTAAAAATTAATTTTCTTCCTCTTTTACGCCATTATCAAAAAGAACAATAAAAATCTCTCACAGCAAGAAATCTGTAATATTACTGAAATATTTGTTCTCTAACATCGCCCGCAGATTCAACTACAGACCGAAAAATGAACTGAAAGGTCAACGGAGAAAATTATGATGAACCAAGCTACTTCAACAGTGGCACCAATTTCGAGCACAGCTCGTTGGTTACGCTGGGCTAACTTGGCATTCATGTTATATCTGCTTCTTCTAGCAGTATCTATGGTTGGTAGTGGCTTTAAATGGGCAACTGGCGATCAAGCTAAGGTGCTATTTGAATTTGCCGCACACCCAGTTGCAGGTCTAATGATCGGCTTGGTGGCAACAGCCTTAATTCAGTCTTCAAGTACTGTAACGTCTATTATTGTAGGCTTGGTTGCAGGTGGCTTACCTGTAGAAACCGCTATCCCTATGGTGATGGGTGCTAACATTGGTACCACAGTGACCAATACGCTTGTGTCTCTTGGCCACGTGCGCTGTAAAGAAGAGTTCAAACGTGCATTTGCAAGTGCAACCATTCACGACTTCTTCAACTTGCTTGCTGTCGCTATTTTCCTTCCGTTGGAAATGATGTTCGGCATTTTAGAGAAAGTTTCTCACTGGCTTGTTTCTCCACTGCTTGCTACTGGTGATATGAGCATTAAGGGCTTCAACTTTATTAAACCAATTACAAAGCCAGTCGTAGGCGCAATTAAAGAGCCACTTTCTACCTTCGGTGATACTGTTGGCGGCGTCATGCTTATTGCTTTGGGTATTGCGACTATCTTCGTTGCAATCACAGTGATGGGTAAATTGATGAAGAGCCTAATGGTTGGTCGCGCACGTGAAATTTTGAAAAACGCCATCGGTCGTGGTCCTATTCACGGCATCGTATCAGGCTCAATCGTGACCGTTCTAGTACAATCTTCCTCAACCACGACAAGTTTAATGGTTCCGTTGGTTGGTACTGGCGTGTTGAAAGTACGAGATATCTACCCTTTCACTCTGGGTGCTAACATTGGTACTTGTATTACGGCACTACTAGCAGCGACAGCGGTATCTGGAGAGTTCGCAGTATTCGCACTACAAATCGCTCTAGTCCACTTAGTGTTTAACATCATGGCGACGCTGTTTATCTTTGGAATTCCATTCCTACGTGAGATTCCGGTTAAAGGCGCTGAGATGATTTCTGAAATGGCTATTAAGAATAAAGCAGTTGTTGGTGGTTACCTAATGTCAGTATTCGTTATTCTACCAGGTGCAATTCTAGCCCTAACAACGTAACAACAACGACATACCATCGCTTATTGTTTAGGCTCCACATCGTGGAGCCTTTTTTATGATAATTAAACTGTTCAAATCGATTGTCCGGTGATAATTTGAGCCACATCAGCATGCTTATGCTGAGCTATCTCATTTGGAGTCGACAACATGACGCAGCTTAATGACGCTATTTCTGATCAGCTACTCGCAATAGACGAAAACCTAACCCAACTGGTTGCTGATATTGATATCCTTAGTAGCGTGAATCCTCTTAATTATGCTCAAGAAAGAGAACGTTTCATTAAAAACAAATATTCTCAAGAGCCTAATTTTCAATATTCAATTACTAACGTAGATACCCACAGTGCAAAGCGACGTCTATATGAGCTACCTCTAGAAAACATTCAAGACACCCAACTGCAGAGGCTGTACGCGGATGTAATTCAGTCTTATGCAGATAAACTGGATCAAGTGAATACCATAGGCACGCAAGAGTTTCTTTATAACTCCTTACGCTATTATGGGGAACCGAGCGCCAAAGATATTGCCAACGCCCATTTCATATTGCACCTTCCTACAGAAGAAGAAAAAGAACCTCAGCACGATAGCCGTGCAATAGCACGTTTCATGCAAAATTTTGCTCAACGCAATGGGTATGAATGTGAAATACAGGTGTTGGACGGGATGTTAGCAAACGCACTAGTTTCAGGATCTCGAGTCAAAATTAACCACGCGGCGTACATCACCACTGATGAGCTGGAGGCTCTTGCACATCATGAAATGGGAGTACATCTCCTGACTACGCTTAACGGTCGTCAACAACCGCTAAAAGTCCTGAGCTTAGGTTGTCCTGCCAATACCAACACTCAAGAAGGGCTGGCTATATTATGTGAGTATCTGTCAGGACATTTCAGTATCAAGCGCCTAAGAACCTTAGCCTTACGAGTTCTGGCAGTAGAGTCGATGATCAAGGATCGCGATTTCCGCCATACGTTCATGCTATTAAAAGAACAGTATAAAGCTTCTGATCTTCAAGCATTTACAACGACTGCCCGAGTCTATCGAGGTGGAGGTTTAACGAAGGATTACTTGTATCTTAGAGGATTCCGAGAGGTGCTCAATGCCTATGATAAATTGGGCGATGACTTTTCACTATTGTTGTGCGGGAAAACTGAGCTGAAGTACTTTGAGCTTATCCGTTCATTAGTGAGTAAAGAAATATTCACTCAACCTAAGTTTATTAGCCCGGCACTATCCACACCGATGCAGACCAGCCCAATTCACCGTTATATTGTCAGTGCACTAAAATAATACCTTCTAAGTACAAAAAAGAAAAAAGCTCCATTCGGAGCTTTTTCTATATCTTGAAGAACGATACTCGTTACACTGAGAATGGGTAACGAATAGGATCGTGATGCTCGTACCCTTCAACCCAAAAGTCATCCAGTGTGACCCATGTTTCCAAATCTTCTAGAGATTTAATCTCTGGGTTGATATGGAACGTCGGCGCTTTTAATGGCTCACGCTTCAACTGAACATCGCGCATCAGTTCAAGCTGGTCTTCATAAATGTGAGCATTCACAATCTTATGAAATGCCTGACCAGGTTTCTTGCCCGTAATTTGCGCCATAATCGCCAAGAACACGTAAACTTGAACCATATTGAAGTTTAAGCCAAGCGGTACATCACACGAACGCTGAGTACTATTCAGGTAAAGCGTATCATCCAGCAATGAAAAATGGTGACTGTACATACAAGGACGCAAGCACCCCATGTGGAACTCACCCGGGTTGTATTATTACCCCCTACTATTCCCTACTGGTTGTACTCATATGATAACTTTAAATGTGAAAAAAGCACTTAAAGTCCACCTTAGACAATTTACATAACCAGTTAATACCCCCTACTAGTTGTACTAGTTAAAAAATTACTCTATGGTATGTATAGGCTAGTTATAGGTACGTCATTAATTATGAACACGATACATACAGTTATTCACTTAGGGATTTCCGCACCAGACTACGAAACTATGCCTACGTTAATACTGTTTCCTGAAGGTGTTGAACCACATGCTTCATTCATCGTTGCTAGATATGCACGTTACCTTCAAAAAGAAGGTCACGCCTCATATGCAACAATAAGCAGAGACTTACATTACATTGGTTTGCTTTTTGATTACTATTATCTCGTGGTAAAACCCAACGCCAAAAATACCAACGACTGGGAAATGTTCATTGAAGATTTTTTAAGCGCTTTTGATAAAGGCGCTGTTTTAGGTTGGAGAGCTGCAAAAACAGCAGACTATACATATTGCAAAAACACTACAAAACAGTTCTGCCAGTTTGTTTCGGGCTTGAAAAGCAGCAGAAAGCTTCTTCCTGCGGAAGAAAAGGACCTTGAATACTCAATAAATCGCTCTTATGAATACTGCGCCCACCTGAAGACCAGCCTTCTGTTCCATATAAAAAGAAAATCCCACAGTATGAAGGATTCTCATAAATCTAAGGAAAGAGGTCGCAGAAGAGCCAAGTCTGGCGCGACCGTAGTCAAGTATTTCCCTCCAGAATACGTACCACTGCTTATTGAAGAGACAACAAATGTACGGGATAAGATCATTTTGTTAATGGCTGCGTATGGTGGCCGACGGCAATGTGAAATCATCCAAATACTCATCAATGATGTTGAACCTGTTAATGGTAGATTACATGTAACTCTTGCCCATCCTGAAACTTCTAGTATGTCCTGGCTTTGTAAAGCAGGAAAAAAGCGTACTGGTACTCGCGGTGAGTTTCTTAAAACAATGTATGGACTAAAGCCCAGAATCAATCTGGGTGCACTTTCTTCGAGCGCTGGTTGGAAAGGTATAAAGTATGACGACAAAAATACCGAAACATCTATCATGTGGTTTATTAGAGAAGAGGTCGAGAGATACCTTCTGACCTTGCACATTCAGTATATGGAAGAAGTAAGAGGTGAGTATTCACACCATCCGTATTACTTTGTTAATCAGAATGGCGACCCAATGACTCAGAAATCCATGAGTAAAGCCATAGATAATGCATGTAAAAGACTAGAAAAAAAGTATGGCATCAATTTAGATGGGCGTCGAGGACATAGCCTTAGACATCATTATGGTTTTTACTGTGCAGACGTTTTACAGATGGATTTATTAATGATCCGTAAATATATGGGGCATAAGCAACTCTCATCCACAGCTATTTACACACATATATCACCAGAAAAAGCTCGCCAAGTCATACAAAATGCTCAGGACAAAGCAAAGCTCGAAGACAGAATCGATGCAGATATAGAGGAGAGGTTGCAGATTCAACAGAGATTCGAAAATCAACCTGCAATTGCGAAACTGCCAAATTCATGGATGACTTCATGGTTGACTGGCGAAGAAATAGATACGATGTTAATTCACAGGTAAAAGCTACATGGATTATATAACAAATGAATTTGAAGAGTACACTTCCCCATTAACAGGTGAGGTGATTAAATTTAATCCATCTAGTAGAGCATTTTGTATACTCAAAACTCCTACAAAAGAGGAATTCAACGAACTCTTACAAGAATATGTGAACGCAAAGATTCAAATTACTTGGAGAGAGTTGTTAGAACCACTCAACAAAGATCTCAGCAAAATTAATGGCGATAGAATAAGGTTATTTGCGGCTACAAAGGCTTCGGGTAGTGACAAAAAGTTCATGCCGACATACATTTTTGCCGACAGTTATACCAAAGCTATTGGCGAAGAAACTAGTTACCAATGCCATCTAAAGGTAGAAAGCTTCAGTATTGAAGAGCAAAAAAAACTTGCAGAGGCAATCAAGCCCAACAGTCTTGAAGAAGCAAAAAGTCTATTTAAGGAAGGATCATTTCATCACAATGATGCTCTCGGTTATAGGTTTATAGATGAGGTAATAAAACCTCAAGATAATTTCACTGAAGCTGTAAACGCGATGGCCTCACTCTTGAATGAAGTGGTTGCAGATAGCGGTATCAAATCAAAGAGATTCAGGTTACAACACTCCAATAAGACACCTAGAAACACTCTAGAATTACTAAGCTTTCTACATGCCAAGGGGTATGTACTTTTCCCATATGTAAGAAAACTCTCTGAAGATCCTTTTGAATACTGGATGCTTCACAAAAACAATGTAAGGCACTGTGAATACCCTGAGCTAGTTAATCCAGATGCATATGAGTTTGTTAATCGTATTCATCAAGCTTCAGAAGCAAGTAGAGCAAACAAGAGGCTTGGTAGCAACGCTAAAACAATGGTGAAGGCATCTACTTTCACCAGAATTGAACAGATCAGTGATGAACTCCTAGATCGACAGGTTGAACTGTATGAAGAAAATTATCAAACCTCATCATCATCAGAAACAACAACCAGAACGAATGGCTCAGCGTTTAATGCTTACACAAATATGTGTAGGGATATTTTCAATTCAAAACATAATAATCCCGCCCTTAAGTTAAAGCATAGAAAGTACATGCGGAAAACTAAAAAGACGATTTATGAGCTTGCTGACTTTAGTTTGTACTCAGACAAACTTCCTGAACTTAAGATTTGGACTGAGCTTCTTTCTCAGTATTGCTTATCTATAAACGATACGCAGTTTCAATTACGCATATCTTCTGCAAGATACTTCCTTGACTGGCTTTCTGGACTTGAACACATCCCACAATCCCCATTGGAGATTGTCAGAACGATACATGTAAATGATTATGCTGAGGGAAACACTCTGCGGAACCATCTCAAGAACCGTTACTCTCTAAAAGCCTCTAACAGACATTTGTCGATGTATAGACAGTTCTTTGATTTCTGCCACGATACTCTTTACAAGAACCCTGACAACCGTGAATCTCTAAGTACATTTGTTAATCCTGTTGACACCAAGTGGGATCGATTTGCAGAAGGTTCTAGTCCAGGAAGCAAACGAACACCGATTGAATCAAGGATAATGAATGAGATTCGAAATTTAATCATTGAAGATGATTATGCTTTTCCCAAAAAAGCATTTTCATTTTCTTATGTTCATTTAACAAATCACGAAACTGGAGAATATGAACACAACGTGTTCTGCCCATCAGTTGCAAACCTTCTCTATTTTATGCTCTGGATTCCAATACGAAAGATTCAAGCTCAACTTCTTGATTCTGGTGAGGGAGATGACTTTATCTATGACTTTGATCTAGAAAAGTTTGTTAAGAATGAAAACAAGATCGGGAACGAAAAAAGACAAGAAGGTTTATTGCAAACACTTCCATCAGGCGTACTTGGAATTACTGACGTGCTCGGCTTGCACATTACAACCAATAAAACTTCAGATGATGGTTACGATATCCCTTGGGTTTGTGATGAACTACTTGCATCATTAAAAAACCAGTATCAATGGCTCCGTAAGTACTCCCCCTACCCAGAGCGAAGAGGAAAAGACTCTCTTGGAAAGCTTCTGACAGAAGAAAGCATAATGACAGATAAAACTTTCTATTGTTTATTCCGAGATCCCTCACAACAGAGATCCGACGACCAATCAAAACCAGTTGCAACTCACATTATAACAAAAGCGTGGGGATTGCTCTGTAACGAGGCTGAGAAACGGATAAACAGAAAACTTCCTGAGACACACAGAAAAATATCTTTGACAAAAGAGGGAGCACCGACTGAATCTCGCTACGATATCCATACATTACGAGTGAGCGGTATTACAGACTTACTAGATAAAGGAGTGCCATTAGGGATTGTTCAGAAGTTTGTTGCTGGACATAAGACTTACATGATGACACTTCATTACGATAACCCTTCTCATGCGAAAGTGAGGGAGTATTTAGAGGCAGCGCGTACTAAGGATAGTAACGTTTCTGATTTTGAATTTATAGAATCAGAAATCGACCAAGTTATTGAACATTTTGTTACTAACCAAGCCTATGCTAACAATAAATATACAGCTTTTGATGCATTGAAAAAGAACGCTGGGATCGTATCGATAAAGCTTTCGGGAATTTGCCCTGGTGCAAGTTGTGAGGAAGGAGGTCTTGACCCTTACAAAAAAACTGGAGTACCTGTTCCTGTCGGAGATAGAGGTCCATCCTGCCCTCAATGTCGATTTTGGATAACTGGACCTATGTTTCTTTTAGGTCAAGTTGTAGAAGGAAACCAGTTAATAAGAAAAATCAAGAAAAAAGTAATTGCTATCGACAAGATCAGAGAGTCAATAATTGATGCTGAAGACAACGGTAATACGCAGTTATATAACAAGTTATCAGGTCGAGAGGATCGTGAACTACGAATCCTGTCAAACATGTTAACTGAATGGTCTGAGCGCATGAAATTTTACGAAGCTTCAGTGAGAAAACTCGATGCATGGATCGCGTATAAAGACAAAAATCATGAGGAAAATTCAAGCCTTCCTATATCCATGTTTAGCAAGTCCACAGAAGAAGAAATTCGGTATGGTTTTAGTCAATCAAGCAATTTGGAACTGACTCATTTCCTCTCAACTGTATCTGAATTTCTTCCTGAGTTCATAGACTCTGATGATACTTCTGTACCTGATCTAGAGCAGGCTATTGCTAGATTCATGGCTATGAATAATCTAGGCGATATTCTGTTTAAGTTGAATGATGAACAACGACTACAAGCTACCAATTTGATGACAGATGCGCTTATAAGCAATGTCGGGGCTGAATGTGCCGAAAACCTTCTTAATGGCGATGTCGCCCTGTCAGAATTTCCAGAATTAAGCCGTCAAGTAATTGAACTCGTCAGTAAAAGCGAAGAGAAGATTTTTAGACTCGATGCAAATACTTTTGAATCGATTGGGAGTAACTAAAACATGAATACTTCTGTATCTCAGTCACCGTCAGCTATTTTGTACAATGACCTATGTAAATCCGCGAATAGTAAAAGAAGAGAAAACGCACAGAATATAAAGCTCACCTGCGATCATATGGTGCAAGATGGCGTGGAAATCACCTTGAGTGGGGTAGCCAAAAGATGTCTTGACTCATTTGGTAGTCCAGCGATTTCAACAGTAACAAACACTGGCTCAAAGCTGGGTGAATATGTTCGCTTACGAAAACAAGAGCAGAATATTAATAAGGGAACGATAATCGCAAGAACTGTCGTTTCTGCGAAAGTGTCAGATCCCGTACTAGCACAACAAGTAAAAATACTTGAAGAAACGGTCAAAGGACTGAGAAATGAAAATAACGCATTAAGGGTAATATTTAAGAAACTCAATACCGATATTGACAACGATATTAGTAGCATCCTACTGAGCGAACCAAAAAAACAAAATACCAGCGAAAAACTATTACCTTCAATCAGTCATACGCCACACTTAAAAAGCGCTGTCTCATCATTGCTAAGGCACTTAGCTGACAGAGGGTACGGTATGTATCGAGGGCGTTTTGGAATAAACAAGAAAACCGTATTAACCACTGCTGAGTTAGATGCTTTGAAAGAAGTAATCGATATTAGCGAAGCTGAGTTTAACGCTACATATGGTAACGACAAATAATTTTCGCATAGGGTTATAGCTAATGGCGAGTGGGCAGCAGAAAGCACAGCAAAATCTTGAGGCATTTGAGGCTTGGAAAGCCACACAGACGGACGATGACTTTAAACAAATCTTGTTCAGAGGTCAGCTAAATCGAATCGAAGTGGCAAAGGGTATCGGTTGTGGAAAATCGGCTTTAAATCAAAATCCTGCCCTCAAAAAAGCACTCAAAGCACTAGAGGGCGATTTACGTGATAGAGGTGTGCTTCCACCTCTTACGGAAAATGCTAAAAAAAACGAGGGCAAACCCCAAGCCTACGATAATACAGCGAATCGTAAGATGCTCGATTCAAAGCGGGTGTCGTCATTGGAAGCTGAGAACATTGAATTAAAAGCCAAGGTTAAGGAGCTTGAAAAGCGACTTGAGCGCTTTGGTGATCTGTCTGAAACCTTATCCGAATTGGGGTTGATGCCACGATGAATGCCGCTTTGTATGAAGACCAGATGCGTGTCACCAGCATCCCTTACTGCACGAGTAAACTCGTGATATTCAGCGGTGTACCGCTGGCGAAGGACTCTTATATAACCAATAGTGGGAAGTATTATGTCACTATCAAAGCCGACCCCGATAGCATCCCTGTGCTTCCAACGCTGGGTCAGCATTGGTCAGTCAAAGGCGCTCGCCAGATAGAAAACATGGAGGTAGGCGATTATGTGATGCAGCAGCACACTTATGAATCGCCAGAGCATGTTGAATGCACCTTGCCCGAAACAGGTGAGCAACTGATTCGCTTCATCGCCAGAGAAAGTGACTTCAAGGGTATTGGCGAAAGCAAAGCTAGGGCGCTCTGGCAGCTCTTGGGGAAAGAATTCCATGCCACATTAAGAAATGACGCCCCAGAATCCAGAAAGTACCTGACATCGATTCTGAGTGAAGATTCAGTAGAAGCACTCTATAGAGGGTACGCCAAATACAAAAATTTGGCGCATTGCAACTGGATGAGTGAGCACAAAATCCCTGCCAGTGTGCAGCAACGGCTGCTCAAGCATCACGGTGAAGCCTCCATCGATGTTATCAAGGGGAATCCTTATGCTCTGATGGGCTTTGGTCTTTCGTTCAGTGCCATTGAAGATATTATCAAGGTAACGAATTTTAAGACCGATGTTGCGCAGGATGATCCAAGAAGGCTCAGCGCTGCTCTGGAAATGGCGATTCGAAAAGAGATTGAAAAAGGTCACACCTACACCACTCATGCTAATGTGCGCCCTTATCTCAACAAGTTACTGAAAGACAAAGTGCTAGTCACTCAAGCGTTCCAATCAGGTCATGATAAAGCCCAGTACATTTTAAATCCCGACACAGGAACCTACCATCCAACTGCGCAACTTCTGATGGAAAGTGTCGTTGCCAAGCGGCTAAATACACTGATTAAGCGAAATGACTTGTTTGATGAAAACGCCAATGCTGCGTATTGCTCTGCGGCTGCGGAGCTTCCATACGAATTAACTCCTAAACAAATCGAAGCCGTAACAACGTGTCTAGATAATTCGGTAAGCTGTATTACGGGCGGTGCAGGAACAGGCAAGACAACGGTACTCAGAACGGCTCTCAGGGCTTACCATCAACTTGGATTTGAAATACACGCCGTTGCGCTCAGTGGCCGTGCTGCAATGAGACTTCATGAGTCCATCGGTTTTGTTACCTCAACCATTGCTAAATTGCTCCGTGAAAACCCTATTGTACCCAGTGTAGATAAACCAAATCACCTACTGGTGATTGATGAGGCAAGCATGATTGACTTGCCAACCATGTATCGTCTTGTGAATCACATTCACCCCTCTGTACGATTGATATTCGCTGGCGACCCTGACCAACTTCCACCAATCGGCTGCGGAAAGGTGTTGGCAGACATCGTTGAAGCAAAAACGGTGGCTAATACGATGCTAGATATCGTCAAGAGACAAGAAGATTCGACGGGTATCTCCGAATATTCAAAGCTCATTAATCAAGGTGCGATGCCTGAACAATTAAGCACAGGTGCAATACACTTTCACGAAACCAGTAAAACAGACATTTCCAAAGTCTGTTGCGAGCTTTACCAAGAATCTCCTGATAGCAGTCGTGTCATGGCTCCAACCAAGACACTAGCATCAGAAATAAATAAACTCACTCAACAAGCAGTTAACCCAGATAGTACCAGCCTTGAGTTCGCAATCAATGGTGACAAATTCTTTCTGCCACTTCGCCTCAATGATGCGGTGTTATTCACTCAGAATCATTACGAAAAAGGCATTCAGAACGGCTCTCTTGGCACGTTAACTAGCGCAAAGCATTCTGGTGATAGTTACGGTGAAATAACACTAGATACAGGTGATAAGATCGAGGTAACACAATCCGTCCTAGACTGTATGGAATTAGGTTATGCCATCACCTTACACAAAGCCCAAGGCTCACAGTTTCCACGTATCATCATCGCCCTACAAAACGGAAGAATAGTTGATAGAGCATGGCTCTATACGGCAATCACGAGAGCTGAAAGTGAAATTCATATCGTTGGTAGTAGCGATGATATGAAGAGTATCACCGAAGCCCCAAGCCACTCTCATAAGCGGAATAGCTACCTGAAAGAGCTTTTGAGCTAGCTCGGATCTGCCCCTTTTTGAGTTAGCGGTAACAAACCTTATTACTCCCAACTAGAGATTTTTCTATAGATTTCGTCATGTAAAATGAGAGGTATGTAGAGATACCATGCCTTGTCGTTTTTCTCATTGGTGATTTTGTTGCATATGGTGGTACTCTGTCCAAAACAATAGTTTATGCAGAAAACTAGTGTTCGATAGATGCGGAAAATTCCCCAAGTGGGGTTTTTAATTACTCCACTTGGGGATCTAATAAATTGTTAGCACTCTTATCAGTTCATCAGGAGAGAGTATGGTCAGGAAGCTAGAATCAGAAATTAGAGACTACATCAATGCGTCTAGGCGGCAGTTTCAAATCATGGGGAATAAAGCAAACTGGAACAAATTGTGTTCAGCGCTTGATCTTGTAGGTGATACCGAGTTAGCAATAGAAGCATATCCCAATTTATGCTCAACCGAGAGTGAAGGAGCAAGTTATCTCATCGTTTATGGAGTTTTGCAAACCTTACTATTGCAGCAAGATGCTGCAAAACATATTGCTGACTCATTAGAGCTGAAAAATATAAAGCGTCCTAAGCAACTAGACGAAATTCGAATTATACGAAATAGTGCCGCGGGACACCCTACATCTCAAAAAGAAAATGGAGCGTATAAGTCTTGCTTTATATCTCGCATCTCCTTGAGTCCTGTCAGCTTCCAAATGGTGACATCATTCTCTAATTCATCGGAGTCTAAGTTTACAACCGTTAGCATTCCTTCGTTGATAGAAATTCAGGGAAAATATATTGCTGAACTATTAAAGCAAGTGGTGGATGAACTTAAAAAGCAAGAAATGGAGCATCGATTAATGTACAAAGACAATAAACTTGAAGACTCATTCCCTCAAACATTGAGTTATCACCTAGGCAAAATTTATGAGGCTACATATACGAGACAATCATTTGCATTAGGTAAAATCAATTTGACTACGGTATCTCAAGTGTTGGAAGACTTTAAGAATGCTCTTGAATCACGTTCTGAGTGGGGTGTTTATGACTCAGTTAACTTTCACTATGAGCAGTTAGAGTACCCGCTTCAACAGCTAGAACTCTACTTTAATAGGGAATCAAAATTAAATGAAAAAGACGCTTATATATTTGCAAGCTTTGTCGAGAGGCAGTTCGATGAACTTATAGAAATAGCTAAAGATATCGACAAAGAATACGAGTCAGAGTGCTAACAAACGCTTTAAGACGGGTTATGTTTTTTGAAAGTTTGGAGAATACCAAAGATGGGACGACAAAGAGTACCAAAAGGAAAAATAATTCTTAGAAAAGATGAAAAGGTTATAGCCGTTCTTCTGACATTAGATTCAGATGCCTCTGGGGATGACTTCGTTCATAAATTTAAAGAAATGTACCCTGATGACTGGAAGAAAGTAAAAAAGCGGTATGATGCACATGAGCGGTTAACCCCTGAGGGAAAAAGCCACCCGATGCCTAAACCTCACCAGTATATGCTTAATGCATCGAGAAAAATTAGAGAGCTTTACTCCAATGGTAAAGACCTAAACGAACTTCTTGTTGAGCTAACCACACCTAAGCCAAAATTTGTAGAAGAGGTTCCTGCTGAGTTAGATAAATGGCTTAAGCAACTACATAACCAGAACAGCTTTGAGGATAGAATTTTAGCAGTAAATAAACTGGGCAAGTTTAAATGCAATGAAGTAATAGAGGCTCTTTCATCAACTAGGCTTTGTTGCGTAATTCGATGGAACTAAATCAAGAAGCTACGATCTGAGCGGTTACGCCCATCAATCGTCGTAGC
>NZ_JAWOVM010000050.1:0-34070 GCF_033339895.1 Vibrio sp. 1751 | reverse complement strand
CTCATGCTCGAAGCCGTTGCGTTGCTTATAGTCGGTCTTGTTTTGCTTGTTTGGAGTGCAGATAAACTTGTTTTTGGCTCTGCAGCGATAGCCCGCAACGTCGGTATTTCCCCGCTTGTCATCGGCATGACAATCCTCGCGATGGGCTCATCCGCCCCTGAGATGATGGTATCTGCAACCGCTGCTTGGGATGGCAAAACAGATACAGCGGTGGGTAACGTATTAGGCTCAAACATAGCGAACATTGCGTTAATCCTAGGTATTACAGCGCTGATCAAGCCTTTGTCGATTAGCTCCGCCGTCATCCGCCGAGAACTTCCACTCATGATAGCCGTAACCGTACTCGCTGGTATTCTGCTTTGGAATAGCCATCTCGGTTTTTATGAGGGTGTCTTATTGTTTGTACTCTTTGGGGCATTTTTATTTGCTATGTTGCAAATCAGCCGCAAAGAGCAAAAATCAGGTGATGTTTTTCTTGATGACCAAGAGTCAGAGATCCCTGAAGGCGTCAGTAACCCTAAAGCAATCATGTGGGTGGTTATTGGCTTGATACTGCTTCCTTTGGCAGCCAGCATGCTGGTTGATAACGCGGTAATTATTGCTAAACACTTTGGTATGAGCGACCTTGTTATCGGTCTAACTATTATCGCCATTGGCACTAGCCTGCCTGAACTGGCCGCATCACTTGCGGGAGTTTTAAAGGGTGAAGACGACATGGCTGTCGGTAACATTATCGGTTCGAATGTGTTTAACATTCTGGCGGTAATGGGGATTCCTGGCATCATTAATCCATCGGTGCTCAGTGAGTACGCGATGGGACGTGACTTCTGGGTCATGTTAGGCGTTTCATTGTTACTTGTCGCGATGTGTTTGGGTAAATCACGCAGTATTAACCGTATTGAAGGTGCCATCTTGTTTGTGTGCTTCTTAGGTTACCAAGTGTACTTATTCGCAAACATGACCGCTTAATTACCACGATCAATAAGTAGAGATCTGATATGTCCAATCAATTTGATTTTCGCGCTGCTGCTAAACAAGTTCTTGATATCGAAGTTGCTGCTCTGCAAGAGCTAGATACCTACTTTGATGATCAATTTGAAAAAGCGTGTGAACTTATCCTTTCCAACAACGGCAAAGTTGTCGTTATGGGTATTGGCAAGTCAGGCCATATTGGTAACAAGATTGCCGCCACTCTGGCAAGCACTGGGACTTCGGCGTTTTTCGTTCATCCAGGCGAAGCCGCACATGGTGACTTGGGTATGATTAGCCCAGGTGACATTGTGCTGGCAATTTCTAACTCTGGTGAATCAAACGAAATTTTGTCTCTATTTCCAGTATTAAAGCGCCTGAATATTAAGATCATCAGCATGACAGGTAAGCCAGAATCAAATATGGCCAAGCTGTCTGACTTACACCTGCAAATTACGGTACCTCAAGAAGCTTGTCCGTTAGGCCTGGCGCCAACTAGCAGTACGACTGCCACATTAGTGATGGGAGATGCATTAGCCGTAGCTCTGCTTCAAGCTCGTGGTTTTTCTGCCGAAGATTTTGCCCTATCTCACCCAGGTGGTGCACTGGGGAGAAAACTGCTACTTAAGTTGTCTGATATTATGCACTTTGGAGAAGCGTTACCTAAAGTTTCTCCTGACGCATTAATTCGCGATGCCCTGCTTGAAATTTCAGAAAAGGGGTTAGGCATGACAGCCATCGTCGATGAGCACGATGCTATGCTTGGTATATTCACCGATGGTGATTTACGTCGTACCTTAGACAAGCGTATCGATATTCATACGACGGCAATTGGCGAGGTCATGACGACAAACCCAACCACAGCACACCCTGATATGCTGGCGGTTGAAGGTTTGAACTTGATGCAGAATAAAAACATTAACGCTCTGATTTTATGTAAAGACGAAAAAATTGTGGGTGCACTGAACATGCACGATTTACTAAAAGCTGGCGTGATGTAATATCAGCACAAACATTTAAATCATTTATTAGACGAATAAAGGCAATGGTCAGGGAAGTACTGAGCTAAACGATAGGCCTTCATTATATGAGTTTTACTCGCCTTATTTATTTGCTCTTGATCTTCGTTGTAGCGTGGTGCGGTTATTACCTACTAACCCCTAAAGGCAACGACGCAATTCAAGTAGCACCAGATTCTGAACTGCCCATGTTCAGTGGTTCTGGATTAGAAAACATCACCTACGGTGAAGATGGTGTCCGCAGTTACATCATTCGCTCCACTAACTTAGACCATTATGCTAAGAGTGGAGATACTATTTTTAATAACCCGACTTTGATGGTTTACCGTGAAGGTAGCGTCATTGAATGGAAGGTGACTGCCACAAGAGCAGTGTTAGATGAAGACCAAGTTTTGACTTTATATGACAAAGTCTTAATGCAAAATCTTCTGCCTGGTGCAAGTTTTGATACCATGGCAACAGACAAATTGGTCATTAATCTAACCAATCGTGATTTTAAAGCTGACCAACAAGTGATGTTGGTTGGACCACAATTTGAAACTACTGGAGGCGCAATGCAAGGCAACTTAAAACAGCATACCGCGACTCTGACAGATGAAGTTCAAGGTCGATATGAAACCGTTACACCTTAGCCTACTGGCACTGGTATTGGCGGCGCCTCAAGCGCTGGCACTCAAGTCGGATACTCAACAGCCGGTTTACATAAACTCTGACACCCAACAGGTGGATATGAAGAGTAACCAGGTTGTTTTTGAAGGCGATGTATCTCTTAAGCAAGGGAGCATCAATATCGATGCTGATAGAATCGTGGTAACTCGCGATCCTAAAACCGAAGCAATTAAACAGATTCAAGCATTTGGTAAACCTGCGAAGTTTTCTCAGCTGATGGACGATGGTAAAACACTTAGTGGTCAAGCTACAGAGTTGGATTACCGTATTTCTACAGACGAACTGACCATGAAAGGTCAAGCGCAGCTGGCGCAAGACAACAACACCATCAAAGGTTCTTCGATTCGTTACCAAATTGGTAAACAAAAGCTAGTCGCAGATAGCTCTAAGGAAGAGCGCGTTACGACCATTTTGCAACCCAATCAGATAGAGAACTAATATGGCAGTACTGAGTGCGAAAAACTTGGCGAAAAGCTACAAAAAACGCAAAGTCGTCACTGATGTTAGCTTAGAAGTTGAATCTGGTCAGATTGTTGGGCTGCTCGGTCCAAACGGTGCGGGTAAAACCACTTCGTTTTACATGATTGTCGGCTTAGTACCTCGCGATGAAGGCACCATTACCATTGACGACAATGACATCAGTATTTTACCGATGCATAGCCGTTCACGCCTTGGCATTGGCTATCTTCCGCAAGAAGCGTCGATTTTCCGTAAGCTTTCAGTAGAAGATAACATCATGGCCGTACTTGAAACTCGTCAAGAAATGACGAGGGAAGAGCGCCAAGATAAACTGGAAGATTTGTTGGAAGAATTCCACATCCAGCACATCAGAACCAGTGCTGGTATGGCACTATCAGGGGGTGAGCGACGCAGGGTGGAAATCGCTCGAGCTTTAGCGGCCAACCCTCAGTTCATTTTATTGGATGAACCTTTCGCTGGTGTTGACCCAATTTCGGTTAATGACATCAAGAAAATCATTGAGCATCTGCGCGATCGTGGTCTCGGAGTGTTAATCACTGACCATAATGTACGTGAAACACTGGACGTATGTGAAAAAGCCTATATCGTGAGCCAAGGGCACCTAATTGCATCGGGAACTCCGGCAGAAGTTCTCAATAATGAACAGGTGAAACAAGTTTATCTCGGCGAACAATTCCGTCTATGATTATATTAGGAACGGTAAGATTCTGAGCATTACAAGGTAAGTAACACTGAATGAAACCTTCATTACAACTCAAGCTAGGTCAGCAGTTAGCCATGACGCCACAGTTGCAGCAAGCGATTCGCTTATTGCAATTGTCGACACTCGATCTTCAACAAGAAATCCAAGAAGCGTTGGACTCAAACCCATTATTGGAAGTTGAAGAAGGCCAAGACGAGCCTCTAGCAAACGGTGAAGATAAGTCAGCGGTCGAGGCTGCTGATAGCAACAGTGCTAGCGAACCAACAGAAATTGACGTTCCAGATAGCTCCGATGTGATAGAGAAATCAGAAATTAGCTCTGAACTTGAAATCGACACGACTTGGGATGACGTCTACAGCGCGAATACTGGTAGCACCGGGTTAGCTCTTGATGATGATATGCCCGTCTACCAGGGCGAAACCACTGAATCATTGCATGATTACCTCATGTGGCAGCTTGACCTAACACCATTCAGTGAAACCGACCGCACGATTGCATTAGCGATTATTGACGCTGTTGACGACTACGGCTATTTAACTTTGTCGCCTGAAGAGATTCATGAGAGCTTCGATAATGAAGAGATAGAGTTAGACGAAGTAGAAGCTGTTCGTAAACGCATTCAACAATTCGATCCTCTTGGCGTTGCATCGCGTAACTTACAAGAATGTTTGTTACTGCAACTGACGACCTTCCCAGAAGACACGCCGTGGCTTGCTGAAGCCAAAATGATACTTGCGGATCATATTGATCACCTAGGCAACCGTGACTACAAGCTCGTCATCAAAGAGACTAAGCTGAAAGAAGCCGATCTACGTGAAGTCTTAAAGCTTATCCAACAGTTAGATCCTCGTCCAGGCAGTCGCATCACTCCTGATGATACCGAATACGTAATTCCAGACGTATCCGTTTTTAAAGACAATGGTAAATGGACCGTTTCTATAAACCCGGATAGCGTGCCAAAATTAAAAGTAAATCAACAATATGCTCAATTAGGCAAAGGTAATAGCGCGGATAGCCAGTACATCCGCAGCAATTTGCAAGAGGCAAAATGGTTAATTAAGAGCTTAGAGAGTAGAAACGAGACGCTACTCAAAGTTGCAAGATGTATTGTTGAACATCAACAAGATTTCTTCGAGTATGGTGAGGAAGCCATGAAGCCAATGGTACTCAATGATGTCGCTTTGGCTGTGGACATGCATGAATCCACGATTTCTCGTGTAACAACGCAAAAGTTTATGCATACACCACGTGGTATTTTTGAATTGAAGTACTTCTTCTCTAGCCATGTTAGTACTGACAACGGCGGAGAATGTTCGTCAACAGCAATTCGTGCACTCATTAAAAAACTGGTCGCAGCAGAGAATACTGCCAAACCACTGAGTGATAGCAAGATTGCTGCTCTTCTGGCTGACCAAGGGATTCAGGTCGCAAGACGTACGATAGCCAAATATCGCGAATCCTTGGGAATTGCCCCTTCAAGTCAGCGTAAACGCCTATTATAAGGCACTAACTGAAAAGGAAAGTCTATGCAAATCAATATTCAAGGCCATCACGTTGATCTTACCGATTCAATGCAAGACTATGTAAATTCTAAGTTTCAGAAGCTCGAAAGGTTCTTCGACCATATCAATCAAGTGCATGTTGTACTAAAAGTTGAAAAAATTACTCAAATCGCGGAAGCTACGCTTCACATAAATCAAGGCGAAATCCACGCATCAGCCGATGACGAAAATATGTATGCCGCGATCGATTCGCTGGTAGATAAATTGGTTCGCCAACTTAATAAGCACAAAGAAAAACTAAACAGTCATTAATCATGCAACTGAGCGAAATACTGTCATTGGACTGCACCAAAAGTGCGGTCCACTGCACGAGTAAAAAACGCGCCCTTGAAATGATCAGCCGTATCGTGGCTGATCAAACGGGCCAAGATTCTACCGAGCTGTTCGAATGCATGCTCAATAGAGAAAAAATGGGCAGTACCGGTATCGGAAACGGTATTGCGATCCCTCACGCGAGAATGCAATCAAGCGACAAGGCCATTGCTGTCTTACTGCAATGTGATGAAGCAATCGAATTTGATGCGATTGACAATCGACCTGTCGATCTTCTTTTTGCGCTCCTTGTACCAGAAGAACAGTGCAAAGAGCACCTCAAGACTCTATCCTCTATGGCAGAACGTCTGAGCGATAAGCAAGTATTAAAACTACTGCGTAATGCTCAGAGTGATGAAGAACTTTACGACATCATGATTCACCAATAAGCAGGACTAACTCCATGCGACTAATCGTTGTTAGCGGGCACTCAGGTGCCGGTAAAAGTATTGCGCTTCGTGTACTGGAAGACTTAGGTTACTACTGTGTTGATAACCTGCCAGTTAACTTGCTGGACGCATTTGTTCATTCTGTTGCTGACAGCAAACAGAATGTTGCAGTCAGCATTGATATTCGTAATATTCCTAAAAAGCTAAAAGAACTGACGAGTACACTAGAACAGTTAAAAACTGAGCTTGATGTGACCATGCTTTTCTTGGACGCCAATAAAGAAACGCTACTCAAACGCTACAGCGAAACACGCCGAATTCACCCGTTATCTTTAGGTGGCACCTCCCTCTCGCTCGATCAAGCCATCGAGCGTGAGAAACAAATTTTGACGCCACTCAAAGCGCATGCAGATCTGGTCCTAAATAGTAGTGGGCAGTCTTTGCATGAATTGAGTGAAACCGTGCGTATGCGCGTTGAAGGCAGAGATCGCAAAGGGCTCGTTATGGTATTTGAGTCTTTTGGTTTTAAATACGGCCTGCCTTCCGATGCCGATTACGTATTTGACGTTCGCTTCTTACCTAACCCACATTGGGAACAAGCACTACGCCCGCTTACAGGTCTGGATGCTCCTATCGCCGCATTTTTAGAGCAACACCAATCGGTGTTAAGTTTGAAATATCAAATTGAAAGCTTTATAGAGAATTGGTTACCTCTGCTTGAGAAAAACAACCGCAGCTACCTGACCGTTGCAATCGGTTGTACTGGTGGTAAGCACCGCTCGGTGTACTTAACTCAGCAAATCGGTGAATACTTCGCCAACAAAGGACACCAAGTACAAATTCGCCATACCTCACTAGAGAAAAACGCTAAGGAGTAGCCGTGGAGTTAAGTCGTAAAGTATTGATTCAAAACCGCCTTGGCTTACATGCTCGTGCAGCAGTCAAGCTGGTCGAACTGGCACAGAGCTTTGAAGCGGTCATCACCATCGACAATGAAGAAGACAAAACCGCCACAGCAGACAGCGTAATGGGCCTGTTAATGCTAGAGTCCGCTCAAGGACAATACGTCACGATCCACGCAACGGGTGGGCAAGCGGAAGAAGCACTGGATGCCGTTTGCCACTTGATCGAAGATAAATTTGATGAAGGCGAGTAGTTTACTCGCTTTTTTCTTACCTCCCATTATCTTTCTCTTCCCTGACCTAATAAATAAATTTGCTTAGTATCATAAGTTGTTATTAAAAGGCGCCTAGAATTAAGTTATTATTCAACGCATTGTAAATATCAGGAATTGGGAGGAATGAATGGCAGAGCAAATTGAATTCGACCAAGCTCACCAAGCCCTCCAAGAAGTCACAGAAGCGCTAGAAAATGGTCGCTTCGTCCATGTTCGTCGTCAATTACAGGACATGGAACCTGAGGATATCGCTCACCTTTTAGAAGCCTCCCCACGGAAGAGCCGTGAAGTTCTTTGGCAACTCACCGACCCTGAAGATTATGGTGAAATCCTTGACGAGCTGAACGAAGACGTCAAAGACAGCCTCGTATCTAAAATGGCACCAGAAGCGCTTGCAGAAGCGACAGAAGGCATGGATACCGATGACGTGGCTTACGTACTGCGTAGCTTGCCTGACAACCTGTCACGCGAAGTCCTGTCGCAAATGGACTCCTCTGACCGTCTACGGGTCGAAACCGCCCTATCCTACCCAGAAGACACTGCGGGTGGACTGATGAACACCGACGTCATCACAATTCGTGGTGACGTCGATGTGGACGTAGTTTTGCGTTATCTACGTATGAAAGGCGAGCTTCCAGAAGCTACGGATGCCCTGTATGTGATCGATGAAGAGAGTAAGCTCATCGGTGAACTGCCGATCACGACGCTTATTACCACTCAGCCAGACGTAAAAATCATTGATGTAATGGAAGACGCGGACGAGGCCATCACCGTCGATACTAGCGACTCAGATGTTGCGAGTCTGTTCGAACGCCGTAATTGGGTATCTGCACCTGTTGTTGATGAAAACTTGCATTTGGTCGGTCGTATCACCATCGATGACGTGGTTGACGTTATTCGTGAAGACGCGGAACACTCGATGATGAGTATGGCGGGTATGGACGATGACGAAGATACTTTCGCGCCTGTTGTAAAATCAGCTCGCAAACGCAGTATCTGGCTTGGCGCTAACGTATTAGCCGCCCTTGCTGCTGCTTCCGTTTCTAATATGTTTGAGGCCACATTAGATCAAATGGCGGCCATTGCAGTATTGATGACGATTGTTCCGTCCATGGGTGGTGTCGCTGGTAACCAAACCGTCGCACTAGTGATTCGTGGTCTTGCTCTTGGTCATATCGGTGACTCAAACAAACGCGAACTGTTAATGAAAGAAGCTTCGATCGGCTTACTCAACGGTATCATGTGGGCGCTGATTATTGGTGGTATTGTTGTTGCTTGGAAAGGTAACTGGATGCTCGGAGGAATCATTTCCGCCGCCATGCTGACCAACTTATTGGTCGCAGGTATTGCCGGAGTAACGATTCCAATCCTATTGAAAAAAATGAACATCGATCCCGCTTTAGCTGGTGGTATGGCATTAACAACGGTGACGGATGTGATTGGTTTATCTGTCTTCTTAGGGCTTGCCACAATACTGATTACCTAACAGAAAAAACGAAAAAGCCTGATGAACACATCAGGCTTTTTTGATTCTGAATTGCTAGAAAAGCTTATTCACCCGCCACTTTCATGGTATCCAGTAGGATAGAGCCCGTTTGGATTTGTGAGCGCGTTTCAATATCACTACCAACCGCTACAATCTTGGTGAACATGTCTTTTAGATTACCTGCGATGGTAATTTCTGATACTGGGTATTGGATCTCGCCGTTCTCAACCCAGAAGCCTGCGGCACCGCGAGAGTAATCCCCCGTTACCACGTTCACACCTTGCCCCATCACCTCTGTCACTAGAAGACCAGTACCGAGCTCTTTAAGCATTTGCTCGAAGTTTTGGCCTGTCGACTTCACGTACCAGTTATGAATCCCACCAGCGTGACCTGTCGGCGTCATCTTCATTTTACGTGCGGCATAACTGGTTAACAGATAAGTTGCTAGCACACCGTCGGTAATGATCTCACGGTCTTGAGTGTACACACCTTCACTATCGAATGGACTTGATGCCAAACCACGCAATACATGCGGACGTTCTGAGATATTGAACCATTCCGGAAGCACTTGTTTGCCTAGATGGTCAAGTAAGAAAGAAGATTTTCGGTACAGGTTACCACCGCTGATCGCCATAACGAGATGGCCAATCAAGCCTGTCGCAACATCAGCCGCAAACATGATTGGGTATTGACCTGTTTTTAGACGCTGCGCATCTAAGCGGTTAACCGTATTCTCTGCCGCCTTACGACCCACCGTTTCTGGGGTCCATAAGTCATCACGATGACGTGCCACGGTGTAGCTGTAATCACGTTCCATCTCGCCGTTTTGACCAACGCCAATTACACAACAGCTAGTACTATGGCGGCTAGACGCATAACTAGCTAATAAGCCATGGCTATTGCCATACACTTTCACGCCGTAATGACTATCATAACTCGCGCCATCACTTTGCTTGATTGCATTGTTATAACTTAGCGCCTCTTTTTCTGCTGCAATCGCCACATTGGCAGCATAGTCTGGATCGGGTGCGTCTGGGTGGAAAAGATCAAGCTCAGGTATCTCTTGCACCATGTATTCTTTTGCTGCAGGGCCTGCAAATGGGTCTTCAGATGTGTAATGTGCAATATCTAGCGCCGCTATAACGGTTTGCTCGATTGCAGCTTCACTTAAATCAGACGTGGAAGCACTGCCTTTGCGTTGACCTCGGTAAACGGTAATGCCCAGCGCACCATCGCTGTTGAACTCGACATTTTCTACTTCACCCATACGAGTTGAAACACTTAAACCAGTGCTTTTAGTAATTGCGACTTCGGCGGCGTCAGATTTTGCCGATGCAAGCTTTAAAGCTCTTGCGACGGCTTGCTCTAGCTCGGTACGTTGCTCAGCAACCTGCTGTTTAATATCCATTGTCTTTCACATCTTGTCTTTGATGAACAATAGGATAACAAGAATTTCGCTTTCTCCCCATGATTCTTGTTAAAATAGTCATAATATTAATCAAAACACAGGCAACTGAAATGGCACGTAAGAATCAAAAAGCGCCATGGGAACCAGAAGAAGAGATCATCTGGGTAAGTAAATCCGAGATGAAGCGAGACATGGAAGAACTGCAAAAGCTAGGTGAGGAGCTTGTCGGCCTCAAACCTTCAGTTCTAGAAAAGTTTCCATTGAGCGAAGATTTGCGAGAAGCAATTGCTGACGCGCAACGCTTTAAAAATGAAGCGCGTCGTCGCCAATTACAACGTATCGGTAAATTGATGCGTTACGAAGATCCAGAGCCAATCCAAGCCGCACTGGATAAAATTCGTAATAAGCACTCTCAATTAACGGCGGTATTCCACAAACTTGAAGCGTTGCGTGATCGCGTAGTGGAAGAAGGTGACAAAGCCATTGATGACGTAATGGAAATGTACCCAGAAGCGGATCGTCAGCGTCTACGCCAACTTGCTCGCCAAGCAGCGAAAGAGAAAAAAGCTGGGAAACCAGCAAAAGCGTACCGCGAAATCTTTCAGATCCTTAAAGGTCTAAACGAAGAAGAGTTTTAATTCGAGGGCTCACGCAATGAGCATTCGATTTAAACGCAAAAAGCAGACGTCAATGTCTGCTTTTTTTATCTTTGATTTTACAGTCAGCGTTACACTAAGCGATTAACGCGGTCTCCGCGCTCGAAAGCGTTAATGTTCTCAATCAGGATTTCCGCTAAACGTTGGATAGATGAGTCGCTGCCCCATGCAACATGCGGTGTCAGTAACAAATTAGGTAAACTCATATTGGCAATCAGCGGATTGCTCTCATCTGCCGGTTCTTGTGTAAAAACATCAAAACCAGCCGCTGCAATTTCTTGCTGTTTTAAGGCATCCACCAGCGCGCTCTCATCCACCAAACCTCCACGCCCTGTATTAATCAAAATGGCGTTGGACTTCATTTGTTGCAACTCTGCTTGACCAATTAAATTCTGAGTATGATCGTTGAGCGAGCAATGCAAGGTCAGCGCATCGGAGCGTTTTAATACTTCCTCAAACGACACATAACCTGGTCTACATTCTGCCGCCCCTTTACGCTCAGAAAACAAGACGGTCATTCCTAACGCTTGAGCCAGATTCGCCGTCGCTTGCCCTAGTGACCCACTACCAACAACACCTAACGTGCTACCACCAATATCCCCGATTGGGTGAGTAAAAAAACAAAACTGCTGGTTACGCTGCCACTCACCTGCGGCAATATCTTGGTGGTACCCAAATAAATTCCGTCTTAAAGCGAATAACATTGCCATCACGTGCTCGGGCACCGAACGCGTCGCGTAACCACGTACATTAGCAACCGCAATATCATGATTAGCACAGTAGTTCACATCGACGTTGTTAAAACCAGTTGCGGCAACCGCGATCATCCGTAATTTTGGTAGTTGCTCTAATACATGTTGGTCAAGCAGGACTTTATTGCTAATCACGATATCGGCATCGGCTAACCTTTCTATTACCTGCCCAGGCGCAGTTAGGTCGTACTCACGCCAGTGGTGCGGAAAGCTAGGTCGTGGGATCTCAATATGTTCTGGGATGGTCGCTCGATCTAAAAATACGATGCTTGGCAAAGACATAACAACTCCTTGTTCACGGCTGAAAGACAGGATACATCAACCACAGTAACGAAATAGCCAAAAATAGCGAACTAGAAAGAACCGCTGTTAGTGCAATTGGCATTAAGGGTGTGGCAACGTTTTATAATCAGGCAATGTACGCTCTGGCGAAAAATAGTTAAAGATCATCGCCTCGGCTTTAGAATAAAAGTCACAGGGTACAAAAATACTGCTCAGCTGATCCGTAGCTGGATGATAAAAACTTAGCTCCGCAGCGTGCAACTCTAAACGTTCTGAAAACTGATACGCCTCTTCGCTTGCATAAAACTCATCACCCACAATCGCATGACCAATCGCCATCAAATGCACGCGTAACTGATGCGATCGACCAGTAATGGGGAGTAACCGCACAACGGTCGTATGGGTGCCATCAGGGTGCACTTCACGCTTCACTACTTGGAATAAAGTTTGAGATGGTTTGCCGTCGTCAAAACATACTTTTTGTCGTGGACGATTTGGCCAATCACAATTTAATGGAAGATCAATATTCCCTTCTTGCGACTCAACATGCCCCCAAACACGTGCGTAATACACCTTGTGAGTGAGGCGATATTGGAACTGCTTTTTTAATGCTCGCTCCGCGGGTTTGTTTTTCGCCAGCAACATCAACCCTGATGTCGACATATCCAAGCGATGCACAACTTGAATTTCTGGATGCAACTCTTTGAGGCGGCTCCACATGCTGTCGTAATGCTCTGCAAGGCGACCAGGGACAGACAGCAGCCCTGATGGCTTATTCACTGCCAGAATGTCGTCATCCTCAAAAACGATATCAACCCAAGGGTCGGTGGGAGGGGTATATTCAAGCATTGCCATGGGAGATCTCTACAAAATAAAAACGCCGCGATTATATACCCAAATAGCACCCAGATGCAGGATTCTGAAGAAAAGTTCAACCCAATAAAACAAAGTCAATCCTTTAGCATAAAAACTAAAAATAGCACGTTGTAAATTTAGTTTGACAACAAGACGCATAACTGAATAGAGTGCTAGATGCACACAGCATGATATTCGCAAAGAATACTTAAAATAAATACATCAAAACACAGCATTTAAAAGACATTACCGTTGCGCAGTATAGGGCGATCGCTCAGCTTGTCATGTACTGCGGTATGTATCTCTTTAGAAAGATACATAAGATAAAAAGGACAATAAGCAATGGACTCCGCCGTTATAGATAAACCCCAATCCAAACTTTCCTTATTTTTTCGTTCGCTAGGCCCCGGCATATTAATGGCATCTGCTGCGGTCGGTGGCTCTCACCTCGTGGCATCAACCAAGGCTGGTGCGATTTATGGTTGGCAATTGGCTGCACTGATTCTGCTCGTAAACCTGTTTAAATACCCTTTTTTCCGAGCGGGCGTACAGTACACCATGGGGACAGGGCTGACCTTGGTTGAGGGCTACGCGAAATTAGGTCGGCCTTATCTATGGCTATTTCTATTTCTGAGCGTGGTATCGGCCGTCATCAATACCGCCGCTTTGTTGATGTTTAGCGCTAGCTTGCTGGGCTACTTCATTCCGTTTTCACTATCAATGGCATCACTCAGCATCATTGTGATTGTCACCTGCCTGATCATATTATTTGCTGGCCATTACAAAGCGCTCGATACGCTATCTAAAGTGATCATGTCGGTGTTAACCATCGCGACTTTACTCGCTGTTTCTATCGCCTTTGGTAACCCTGTTGAACAAGTGGCCAACTTCGAGCCGCCGTCACCTTGGTCTATTGCGGCTATTGGTTTTATCGTTGTGACAATGGGGTGGATGCCTGCACCGATAGAGATCTCCTGTTTAACCTCAGCATGGCTAAAACGCCAATCAAGCCAGCAAGAAGTAACATACCGCTCTGCTCTATTTGACTTTAATGTCGGTTATATTGGCACGGCGTTTCTTGCCATTATCTTTGTATCGCTAGGCTCTTTGATGCTTTATGGTTCTGGCGTTGCGCTTGAAAGCTCTGGCGTTGGCTTCTCCCACCAATTGGTTGGCTTATATGCGGCAACGATTGGCGAATGGTCTCGTTACTTAATCGCGGTAATTGCGTTTTTCTGTATCTTTGGCAGCACGATTACCGTTATTGATGGCTATTCGCGCGTTATTTCGGATTCTCAACGCCTACTGCGCTCACAACCAGACACTAACCCTAAAACCACTTCAGCGATCATGCTGGTAGTCTCCTTACTTGCATTAGGTATTGTGGTTTTCTGGGCTTCTGCGTTATTGCCTATGCTGAACTTTGCGATGATTCTCGCCTTTATGACCACGCCATTCTTTGCTCTGCTAAATTACACCTTAGTGAGCAAAACTGAGTTACCTGAGCCTTTGGCTGTTGGACCTAAACTAAAGTGGTTGTCGATTGCAGGCCTGATTTACTTGTTTGGCTTCTTGGCTGTATTTATCTGGTGGAAGTGGTTGATGTAAATGAGATAGCTATCAGTGATTAATGCATTCCGCATAAAGAAACTAAACCGTAAATAAAGAAAAAGGTCTTCAACTGAAGACCTTTTTTAATGAGCAATAAATACTTACTTAGTTGTGGCTCACCACAATCAAACGCAGCGAGTCGAGCTGAACCTGAGCTTGGTTGATATAACCAGTAAGCTCTTTAATTTGTGCGTCGATAGCTTCAATTTCTTCGTCACGAATATTTGGGTTCACCGCTTTCAGTGCTTGCAAACGCTCAAGCTCTGCATTCAAACTGTGCTGCATATCTTGATGAGCTTGTTTGCGTACTTCTTCGACCTTCTCTTCAATAAGAACATCACCGGCTTCAATTAAGCGGTGTACGTCTTTCTGTACCGACGTAACCAACTTGCTACCTAAGTGACGGTTTACAGGGCTGAGCTGGCGGTTAAAGCTTTCAAACTCCACTTGAGCAGACAAATCATTACCACGCGAGTCCATCATTAAACGGATTGGCGTTTTCGGTAAGAAGCGCGCGATACCACTGCGTTTTGGCGCTTGCGCATCTACCGCGTAAATCAACTCAAGAAGAATAGTCCCGACTGGTAACGCTTTGTTTTTCAATAGAGATACCGCAGACGTCCCCACCCCTTCACTCATAAGAAGATCGATACCACCCTGGATCATTGGGTGTTCCCAACTGATAAAGTGCATATCTTCACGAGATAAAGCCGTATCACGATCAAACGTGATCGTCGCTCCTTCGTATGGCAGACCTGGATAGCTTGGCACCATCATGTGCTCAGATGGGGTCACAATCAGGGCGTTTTCACCTTTATCGTCTTGATTCAAGCCAATCGTGTCAAAAAGAGAAAGTGCGAAGGTGACCAGATTGGTATCGCCGTCAGTTGATTCAATTTTCTCAACGATTTGTTGTGCTTTTTCCCCGCCATTTGAATGCATTTCTAATAGGCGATCACGGCCTTGCTCCAATTGGGATTTCAGCTCTTTATTCATTTTTGCTGACGCTTCAATGATCTCATCTAGCGTGCTGGTATCACCAGAGGCAAGAATTTCAATCAGATCATCGGAGTACTTATCGTAAACAGCACGGCCTGTTGGGCAGGTTTCCGAAAAAGCGTTCAGGCCTTCATCGAACCAACGTGCTAGGATCGCTTGCGATGTGCCTTTCAGGTAAGGAACATGAATGTCGATATCGCGATTTTGACCGATACGGTCCAAACGACCAATACGTTGCTCAAGCAAGTCTGGGTTAAATGGCAAGTCGAACATGACAAGTTGGTTGGCAAACTGGAAGTTACGACCTTCAGAGCCGATTTCGCTACAGATAAGAACTTGTGCTCCACCTTCTTCTTGCGCAAAGTAAGCCGCCGCTTTATCACGTTCAAGAATCGACATACCTTCGTGGAAAACAGTGGCGCGGATACCTTCACGCTCACGCAGTGCTTGCTCCAATTGCAGCGCGGTACTCGCACGAGAAGCAATCACGAGGATTTTCTCGCTGCGCTTCTCTTTTACTTTTTCAAGCAACCAATTCACACGCGAGTCAAACTGCCACCAGCTCGCGTCATCGCCTTCAAATTCTTGGAAAATTTCTTCCGGGTAAAGGTTCTTCATCGCACGTGCTTCAGAACTCATCTTACCGCCAATCATCCCAGCAACACGCATTGATGTAGTGTATTGCGGTGGAATATCCATTGGCATCAGATGCACGTTACGCGTAGGGAAGCCTTTGATGGCCGCGCGCGTGTTACGGAACAGAACACGCCCTGTACCATGGCGATCCATCAAGTTATCGATCAGCTCTTGGCGTGCCGACGCTTTAGCTTCTTCGTCCGCTTCACTTTCGATAATGCGGAAAAGTGGTTCTACGTCTTGTTCAGACAATAACTCAGTGATCTGGTTTTTTGCTTCATTAGGTAGCTTTTCACCGGAAAAGAGTGAAGTAATCGCATCAGCTACGGGCGCGTATTGCTCTTCTTCCTCAACGAATGCTTCGTAATCATAGAAGCGGTCTGGATCCAACAAACGCAGACGAGCAAAGTGACTCTCACGACCAAGCTGCTCTGGCGTTGCAGTCAGTAGCAACACACCTGGAGTACGTTCAGCCAAGCCTTCTACCACTTGGTATTCACGGCTCGGTTTATCTTGGCTCCATTCAAGGTGATGCGCTTCATCAACAACCAGTAGGTCCCATTCACCTTCCAGTGCTTGTTCAAAACGCTTGCGGCTCTTGCGTAGGAAATCCAAAGAACACAGCACATATTGCTGAGTATCAAATGGGTTTTCTGCATCCGCAAAAGCTTCGATACAGCGCTCTTCGTCAAAGATAGAGAAATGCAGATTGAAACGACGCATCATCTCAACCAGCCATTGATGCTGCAGTGTTTCAGGCACCACAATCAAAATGCGTTCGGCACGACCAGACAGAACTTGTTGGTGGATGATCATGCCCGCTTCGATGGTTTTACCCAAACCTACCTCATCCGCCAACAAGACGCGTGGCGCGTGACGACGGCCAACTTCGTGCGCGATGTAAAGCTGATGAGGGATCAAACCTGCACGCATACCACATAGGCCACGCATTGGGCTCTTATGCTGCTCAAACTGGTTGGTTAGCGCACGGTAACGCAGAACAAAGTTGTCCATACGGTCGATTTGACCGGCGTACAACTTATCTTGAGGTTTGTTAAAACGAATTTGGTTGCTAAGGAAAATCTCACGCAGAACAACAGCGGTTTCTTGCGTGTCTTCACGAGTACCGAAATAGGTGTAAAGACCTTCATCTTCCAGTACTTCTTCTACTTTTAGAGACCAACCTTCTTGGCAATCGATGACATCCCCAACATTAAAGGTGACTCGGGTAACAGGTGCATCGTTACGTGCGTAAACTCGGTTTTCCTCTGACGCTGCAAACATCAATGTCACAGTACGAGCATCCATTGCTACAACGGTACCTAAACCTAAATCGCTTTCCGTATCGCTAATCCAGCGCTGCCCCAAAGCAAATGTCATGAATTGACTACCTCGTTATTAGTTCTTGATTCGTATTTCTTGTTGGTCTACTCATGCCCGTAGGCATGGATAATAGTTTAGATCTGATTCTGGCTTCTGCTATGCCGATAGCATTCGTCATTCCAGTATGAACTGAGTATTTTTTAAGCCAGCTCAACATGATAAATCGGACGTAGCCTATACGCAGAAAAAGGCCGCTAATCTTACTTGAAGCTGTGATTTAGGTCACGCCGAAACCGCACCAAGCAGAAACTTTTTTTCCCAAACTCTAAATGCAATCAAATTGTAAAATACTCATGCCAATTATTAAGTTGTAGAACGTAAATATTACGTATACTTCTAATGAGGGGCGTTTAAAACCATTGCATATGATTTAAGCGCGTTAGTACACGATTAGGATCAACACGGGTTTGCAGTAAGTTGTCTTGCTACTCGGTTGCACACTAGCCGACATCAGCCCGACAACCTCTATTGCAAGCAATCAGAGTTAGGTCACTTCACACCTATTTGGAAACGACCTAACAACTCGCATGCAGAGCCGTACTACGGCAAGGAGACGCTATGGGCGATACCGATCGGAAACTGTTTGTACTCGATACCAACATTCTTCTTCATGAACCCTTTGCCATCTTCTCTTTCCAAGAACACGATGTCGTTATCCCCATGACCGTGTTGGAAGAACTCGACCGAATCAAAGACAGTAAGCGCGACGTTGCAAGAGATGCGCGCGTGGCTATTCGCACCTTGGAAGATTTGTTTAAAGAAGCAACGCCAGATGAAATCTCTGAAGGCATTCCTGTTTCTAAAGACAACCCCGACCAGGGTACTATTTCCATTTTGGCGGATTTTGAACTGCAGGAAACCGTCAAAGCCTTCGCCGACAAAGCCGGTGACAACCGTATTCTCAACGCGGTGCTTTATCTGCAAAATAAACGTGCACCACGTGAAGTGGTACTGATCACGAAAGACATCAACATGCGTCTGCGAGCCAAAGGGGCTGGTGTACGCTTTGTTGAGGACTATAGAACCGACCAACTGATTGACGACATTCAATACCTAACC
This sequence comes from Vibrio sp. 1751, assembly GCF_033339895.1. Taxonomy (NCBI): domain Bacteria; kingdom Pseudomonadati; phylum Pseudomonadota; class Gammaproteobacteria; order Vibrionales; family Vibrionaceae; genus Vibrio; species Vibrio sp. 1751. The sequence goes on along the minus strand of NZ_JAWOVM010000050.1, from coordinate 15,663 downwards.
AAAGGCTTTCAATTGCGTGAAGGTGATTTCTGGAGCGGTATTGAGGAAGTAGAAAGCTATGCTCTGGGCGGAAAAACTTACCACAAACTCAGTCGCGAACCCTTCGACCCAACCTTTATCAACCAATACGTTATTGATGAAGACAGTGACTTTGCTGGTCGCGTAGAAACCATCAATGAAGACAAGCTAACACTTCTCGACCTGAGCCGCGAACGTCTAATGCATCGTAAGGCTTGGGACATCACACCTAAAAATATCTACCAGGGAATGGCGTTAGATGCCTTACTCGATCCAGAAATTGACTTGGTGATTCTAACGGGTGCGGCGGGTAGTGGTAAGACATTACTGGCAATGGCAGCAGCATTGGAGCAAACCATTGAAAAAAGCATGTTCGATAAAATTATCGTAACACGTAACACGCCAGATATCGGTGAATCCATCGGCTTCTTACCCGGCTCCGAAGAGGAGAAAATGATGCCGTGGTTAGCGGCGGTGACCGATACCTTGGAAGCACTACATAAACACGATCACTGCACTGAAGGCTCATTGAAGTACATCTGCGATAAAGCCAACATTCAATTTAAATCGATCAACTTTATGCGTGGCCGTTCGATTCAAAATGCGTTTGTACTGCTTGATGAGTGTCAAAACCTCACTGCATCACAAATCAAAACCATCATTACCCGCTGTGGCGAAGGAACCAAAATCGTCTGCTCCGGTAACTTGGCGCAGATTGACTCTCATTACCTCACCCCAGTGACATCAGGGTTGACGTACATGGTTGAGCGCTTCAAGAACTTTGAAGGCAGCGCAAATATTCACCTCAACGGCGTGGTTCGTAGCCGCTTGGCGGAATTTGCTGAAGAAAACCTGTAATTGACACCGACTCGCAAAGCAAAAGAGCGCTCTAATGAGCGCTCTTTTTATAACGATTCGACTGAGTTACTCAGTGCCACCCACTGTCAGTGAGTCCAGCTTCAAGGTCGGCTGACCAACACCAACTGGCACACTTTGACCTGCTTTACCACATACGCCAACGCCCTTGTCGATACTTAGGTCGTTACCGACCATAGAGACTTGCTGCATTGCTTCGATACCTGAGCCAATCAACGTCGCACCTTTAACAGGGCGTGTAATTTTACCGTTTTCAATCAAGTATGCTTCGGATGCAGAGAACACAAACTTACCCGAAGTAATGTCCACCTGGCCGCCACCAAAGTTTGGCGCATACAACCCTTTCTCGACCGTCGAGATTATTTCTTCTGGCGTATGTTCACCTGGTAGCATGTAGGTGTTGGTCATACGCGGCATTGGTAAATGTGCATAAGACTCACGACGACCGTTACCTGTTGGGTTCACACCCATTAACCGCGCGTTTAGCTTGTCTTGCATGTAACCTTTCAGCACACCATTTTCGATAAGCGTGTTGTACTGGCCGTTTACCCCTTCATCATCCACATTCAGTGAACCACGAAGGTCTTTTAACGTGCCATCATCGACGATGGTACACAGCGAAGACGTCACTTGTTGACCCATTTTGCCAGAGAAAACCGAAGATTCCTTCCGGTTAAAATCACCTTCTAGGCCATGACCTACCGCTTCGTGTAGCAACACGCCAGGCCAGCCAGAACCCAATACCACTGGCATCATGCCCGCTGGTGCTGCTTCTGCTTCAAGGTTGATTAACGCCATGCGAATCGCTTCGTCTGCGTAATGGAAAGCTTGTTTCACACCATTGCTTTCCGTTAAAAAGAAATCGTAACCGAAACGGCCTCCGCCCCCCGCACTACCGCGTTCACGTCGTTCACCTTTTTGTGCAAGCACACTAATAGACAAACGCACCAAAGGACGAATGTCGCCTGCATAAGTACCGTCTGTTGCCGCAACAAGCATCTGCTCATGCACACCGCTGATGCTAATCGAAACTTCTTTAATCAATGGTTCTTTAGTGCGGATGTAAGCATCTAGAGATTTGAGCAATTCTGTTTTTTGCTGCTTTTCCCATTCAGCTAGTGGATTCACAGCCGCGTAGTACGCTTGGTTTTCGGTGCGTTTAAACGCTTGGACTTTGCCATTTTTCCCTTGCTGAGCAATACCGCGCGCCGCCATTGCACTCTGCTTCAGGCCTTCAGGCTGGATTTGATCAGAGTAGGCAAAGCCTGTTTTCTCGCCAGTTACTGCACGGACACCAACACCACAATCAATGTTAAAAGAGCCATCTTTGATGATGCTATCTTCTAGAACCAGAGACTCATGCCAGCTGGACTGAAAGTAAATGTCCGCATAATCGATCTGGCGCGTCGCAATGCTGGCAAGCGTGTCAGCAATGTCTTGTTCTGTCAGACCATTTGGGGCAAGGAGTGCCTGTTCTATTTGGTTTGTGCTCATAGTTAGCTCTTTTATTTCCGTCTCAATTCATTTTGAAAGCGACTGTGTTGAGTCAGCGGCATATTCTGCCTTACTTGTTGGCTTTGTGACAAATCTATCTCTGTCACCAATAAGCCTACTTCATCCTGAAGCTGTTTATGGATACGTCCCCAAGGGTCAACGACCATTGAGTGTCCCCATGTTTTTCGTCCACATGGATGCGTTCCAGTTTGTCCGCTTGCCAAAATCCAACATTGTGTCTCAATCGCTCTAGCTCGCAATAATACTTCCCAGTGAGCTTGCCCCGTCACAGCGGTAAACGCAGCAGGCACCACAATGATATCCGCCCCTTCTTGACGTAATACTTTATAAAGTTCTGGGAAACGTAAATCATAACAAATGCTCAATCCAACACTGCCGATATCAGTTTCCGCAACGACTATTTGATTACCCGCCATAAACGTATCCGACTCACGATAACTACCATAACCATCGGCTACGTCGACATCAAACATATGCAGTTTGTCATAGTGAGCAATGCATTTACCGTGCGGCGGCAATACAAGTGTTGTTGTCGTGACACCTTTTGCGGTTTGAATGGGCATGCTTCCGACAATCAGTGTTAACTGGTTCTTTCTTGCGATTTCACAGAGCCGCTGTTGAATCATGCCACTGCCAAGTGGCTCTGCATGTTGATGATAAGCTTCGCGACTGGCAAATAGCACTGTATTTTCAGGAGTAAGGACAAGTTTGGCACCTTGCTTGCTCGCTAAAGCACACTGTTTTTCGATGAAGTCCAAATTCGCGTTAATATCCGGACCAGAAGTCATTTGAATAATGCCAACACGTTCCATGTGTTTCCTCCCTATTCCATTATATTCGGTGAATTATTTGGCCTGTTCACGCAGTTTTTCTGGTAGCTTGTATTCACCTTTACTTCGCGAAATTTCTTTCACCGTTGGTGAATCTAGTGGGCCTTTCACTTCATAATTGACTTGAGTGAAGACCTCAACCACCGGAGATATCACCGTAGAGATGGCCAAGACATACAAAGCAGTTTGAGGCGCAACGGCAAACGCGGTCAGCATTGGTAGGCCTGATGTGATGTCTGGTGTGAATTTCACTTCCGCATCAACCATTCTGCTGTTCATATTAGCGATACCGCGGATTTGCATTTCCCCTGCTAACGCATCCATTACGATATCATTGGTGATAAACACACCGTCTTGGATTTTGCCCGTTCCCGTGATCGAGTTGAATGCCATGCCTTTATCGAATACATCGGTAAAGTCGAGCTGCATCTTACGGATGATAGAATCCAAGCTGAACAAGCCTAACAAGCGTGCCGCACCACTAACTTCACTGATCACGCCTTTACCAAATTCCGTTGAGACGTTTCCTTGCAAGGTTTGTGTCTTCATTGACCAAGGTGCGCCGTCCCATTCCATATTGGCATTGATCTCAAATGGTGCTTGTTGAATGCCTGATGTAATACCAAAGCGCTCCATAAGATCGGTGTTGTTATCACCTTTCATTTTCATGGTTAAGTTGGAATGGCTACTCTCTTTCGTCAGGTCCCACCAACCACTCATATCAATGCGGTTTTTGCCGCTACTAAAGGTGATATTTTTCCACTCCAAGCGGTTCTCACGACGCTGTAAATCAACATTAACTTTGCCCACTTTGTAGCCTTGCAGCCAAAAATCATCGATGTTCAAAGTTAAGTTTGGCATCTCTGCGTGAAACTTGCGGTCAAAATTGGTAATCAAAGGTGCGTTTTGATCTTCACTCGCAAAGATTGAACTGCGCTCTTTGGTCATCTCTTCAAACCCTGGGATGTACAGATGCAAGTGCTCTAGAGAGACCGATAGATCATAGGGTTTCAGATAGTTAGCTTTCCCTTTAACCTCTTGACTGTCCACATCGAGTTGCCAACTCAAATTTTTCTTGCTTGCTGAAAAATCCACATCATGAAACTCAATCCCACCGAGCTGTAAGTTTGGCGTTTCAACTTCAATGCGTGTCGGCAATGGAATGGTCGGCGTTTTCATGCTTGCCAAAACAGACGATGAAGGCTTGCTCTCAGAGACCTGCGCAAGCTCAGCCCATTGGTCTAAATTCAGTTCTTCGACACGCACCGAAGCATCGTGCCCGACAATAGGACTAATCCGGAAGCCACCTTTGCCAACCATTAAATGAGTCGCAGTCAGAACCGGGACATCGCCAGCGATATCTATCTCAGTTTGATACTTCACATTTGGGATCTGTAGTCTTGCTGAAATACTCTCTTGGTTGCCGGATGCTTGCAGTTTCGCTTGCCCAGACTCACCAATTTTTTTCGCTAAAGGATAAGGATATTGACTAGCCAGACGATTTAGCTGCGCCAGCACTTCAAGCTGATAAGTGAAACCAACATCATTGAGTTGCAAGTCAATATCCATTTGCCACGGCGCATGGCCAGAAACAAGGTTTAACCAACGCTCACCGACATAGGGTTTGAGCGGCTCGACATCCCAATCTCCTAGTGTATTAATTGTCACGTTGTAGCCTTGCTCCGCACTCTCTCCATGGAAATCAAGAGAGATAGGCTGTTGTAATAATTCGGCCGACAAACCCGATGTGGTAACCACATCATTGTCGAAGGTGATACGTCCTGTGGCGTTTTCAAGCGTCATTGGCGGCGCTTCAATATCAACACGATTTTCTGTTAAATCGGCATAACCCCAAGCGCGAGACTCTTTTTCAAAATCAAACGGTATGTTGAGTTGAAACTCAGAGTAAACGGGCCCACTCACTTGCAGCGCTGTCAATGCGGCACCGACTGAATCCACTAATGGCGTCGCCATCATGTAGTCACGGACTTCATTACCCGGCGCGCTTGCTTTCGCTTCAATCTCGATGTGTCCACCTTCTGCCAACTCAGGGACTCGCCCAGTGATACGCTTGGCATGAACGCCATTTAGTGTGGCTGATTTTGAATCCAAATACATGGCATCATTTTCAAACAGCAAGTCTAGCTGCAAATCCGTGATGGTTGGCCATGCCGTATCAAAGCTAAATTTCGCGTCTTTTAATCCAACCCAAGCTTGGAACATGCCATTATGTTCTTTGTAAGGAAAATCACCTAACTCGCCATACCACAACAATTTCGCTGTGTTCACTTTACCGCCCTGAATCGCGGTCGAAAGGTAGTCGGTCAAGTCTTGTCCAAGTGCCAGAGTCGGTAGATAGCGCCATGTCTCACCCGCGTTGTAGAGATCCGCTTCGGCATAGAACGATAAAAATGGGCTTTGTTCTTTTGGGAAATCAAGACGAAATGCCCCCAAAACTTGAAGATCAGGCGTTGCTGCCGTCACTTTGTCCGACCACAAGCGCCAGCCGCTCTCATCTTGCTGCCAGATAATATCGACTTCACCTTGTTTGATATTCAGCGGAGCTTGGAATACATCGCCGTACGGAAAGACATCATCAATGACGGTGACTTTTGCTTTAGCTTGATTCACATCCCCCGATACGCTGCCCTGTACGTGATGAAACCCGGGTAGGAGCTCCCATTGTGTCATCGCGAGTTCATCCAGTTCAGCCGAGTAGCGTAAGGTGTCTAAACCGCCGTTCATTGACAATCGGACATCTTCGACCCGACCTTTCGGTGCTAGTTTGTTAATAAGGTCACTGGTCGACTCTGACTCTGGAGCCAACTTGATGAGCGGAATGAGTGCTTCGATGTCGATTTGAGAGAGATTGAGCATCCAGCCGTTTGGTTGCCAATCAAACGCGACGTCTAGCTCTGGCCAAGGGGTATTATCGGTTCTGATCTGAAGTGAGTGGCCATTTACTTTCCAGCCTTGTTTATCTGGTCGAAGATTGAAAATTCCAGACTCAATAAACAGCTCATGATGTCCATCTTCATTCCACACCAACTCGGAAGGCAGTAATTCAACATAAGCATCATGCGGTTGGCTATGTTTGAGCGTTAGCCAAGTATTTAAGCTGACTTTACCCGACTCTGCTCCTGACTCTTCTTGCATGTAAGTGGTCAGCCAAGGTGTGACCGAGACATCTTGAGCACTCACGTAAAACTCACCAGATACATCGCGCAACGAGCCATGATCTTTAAAGTTAGCGCTTACTAACAATGAGTTCAGGCGAACATCGGCAATGCTAACCGTGCCTTCGGCTACGTGACGTTTCCCTTGATTGCTCCAACGAAGCTGCTCAATATCTAAACGGCGAGTTTCACCAGACACCGACTTATACCAAATCCGTGAATCGCTAATAGTGAAGTCTTCGAACTGACGTAAAAGAAGTGAGTCGAGTTGGTCAATGAGTTTCACTTCGCTCTTATCCACTTCAGGCTTCGATTCTTGACGATGAGAAGTCGGCAGAATGTCTACCGTGTGAATGTCTAAAGCGAGGTTATGAATGGTAAGGTCTGCAACTACAGGTTTAAGTTGAAAAAGAGATTGAATAAGGTCGAACTCAATTTGGACTTCTTCAACAGCGAAGCGTGCATCTTGCACGTTTGGTAGATTTGCCTCTAAACCCAGTAACGCAATTGAGGGATGATTATTGCGCCACGTCCCTGCGACATTAGCAATAGAAACGTCAAAGCCTGTGCCTTGTTTGACCCAGGTTTTGATCTCATCTTGGAAATGGTTAAGTTGCGGCAGTGTGACGCGAAGCGTGGTTACTAATATGGCTAATAACACCAATACAGTAACTAAACTCCACGCACAAAAACGCCCAAAACGGTTAACACCAGAATTCACAAATGTTCCAAATTACATCATTACGACGTCAAACTGTTCCTGAATGTACAGGGGTTCAGCCTGAACTCGCACTTGCTTGCCAATAAATACTTCGAGCTCTGCCAACGCATGAGACTCATCGCCCAATAGCGCTTCAGCAACAAACGGCGATGCGTACACGACAAAATTATCGGCGTCGTAAGCACGGTTCACACGAGTAATCTCGCGTAATATCTCAAAGCATACGGTTTCGACCGTTTTCACGCTGCCACGGCCTTCACAAGTAGGACAGCCAGAACACAAGATATGTTCAATACTTTCTCGTGTGCGCTTGCGCGTCATTTCAACTAAGCCAAGCTGGGTAAAGCCGTTGATGTTGGTTTTTACTCGGTCTTTCGCCAGCGCCGTTTCCAGTGAGGTAAGTACTCGCTGACGATGCTCTTCGGATGCCATATCGATAAAATCAATAATGATGATACCGCCGAGGTTACGTAAACGTAGCTGACGCGCAATAGCTTGCGTTGCCTCTATATTGGTATTGAAGATAGTCTCTTCGAGATTACGACGACCAACAAATGCACCCGTGTTGATGTCGATGGTGGTCATGGCTTCGGTTTGATCGATGATCAAATAGCCGCCCGATTTTAGCTCGACCTTGCGCTCTAAAGAACGCTGAATTTCGTTTTCGGTGTCGTACATGTCAAAGATTGGCTTGTCACCTTCGTAAAGCTCAAGCTTATCTGTTAACTCCGGTACATACTCAGAAGTGAATTCTTTCAGGTTTTCATATTCAAGGCGGGAGTCGACCATGATCTTATCGAGCTCTGTGCCAACAAAGTCACGCAGAATGCGTTGAGCTAAGCCGAGTTCACCGTAAAGTGTTGAACGCGTTTTGTATTTTGAGCGACGCTCCATGACTTTTAACCACAAACGCTTTAGAAATGCCGCATCTTGAGAGAGCTCTTTTTCATCAGCGCCTTCTGCCGCGGTACGAATGATAAAACCACCGTGCTCATCGCAGTAATGGTTCACCACCTTTTTCAAACGCTCGCGCTCTTTTTCACTTTCAATACGCTGCGAAACACCGACATGGCTGGCCCCCGGCATAAAAACAAGATAACGCGAAGGTAAGGTGATATCCGTCGTTAAACGTGCACCTTTCGTGCCGAGCGGATCTTTGACCACTTGAACAACAATGTCTTGTCCCTGGCGTACCAGCTCAGAGATATCACGGACTTGAAACTGCTGTTTTTCGTTTTCTGCCACACATTCGGTATGGGGAACAATATCTGACGCATGTAAAAATGCCGCTTTATCCAAACCAATGTCGACGAAAGCCGCCTGCATACCTGGTAACACTCGGCTTACTTTGCCTTTGTATATATTGCCCACAATACCGCGACGCGATTCGCGCTCGATATGTATTTCTTGTAGTACTCCACCTTCAATCATGGCCACACGAGTTTCACTCGGGGTCACGTTAAGCAGCAATTCTGCACTCATGTGCACACCTCAAAACAATTATAAAAATTCTTGAATTAGCTGATCGGTTTCGAACAAAGGTAAGCCTACTACAGCGTGATAACTGCCTTCGATTCGGGTGACAAATCGTCCTCCGAGTCCCTGAATACCATAACTTCCAGCTTTATCGCATGGCTCTCCTGACTGCCAATATTGTTCGATTTCTTCGTGAGTCAGTGGTTTGAACCACACGTCAGTGGTAACGACCACTGAATGTTGTTGTTCCGATGATACAACGCTCACCGCAGTCATCACTTGATGACGACGACCCGATAAGTCAGTAAGCATACGCTTTGAATCTTCAAAACTTTTTGGTTTTTCTAGCACACGGTCATCGCATACTACGACCGTATCAGAGCCCAATACAACGGAATCAGGCTTAGCCAACGCTAAGCCTGCCTGAGCTTTTTCCAAAGAAAGACGCAACACGTAATCTCGTGCTTGCTCATGAGCCTGTTTGGCTTCCTCAATATCAGGCAATACGATCTCAAAATCATAACCCAGTTGAGCAAGCAGCTCTTTTCTTCTCGGAGAACCCGATGCGAGAACGAGAGATAAGCTTTTCTTCACCGCTTTACCTTACGTGCCATGCACGACGAACTCGTCGCATTAATAAAAACATCCATGGCCAAAGTATACAGTTTATTGCCGCCGTCCACAGAGATAATGGATTAAATACTACGTCCTGGTTCAAATATTCCCCACAGAATATCAAAACTTCCAATAACGCAGTAAAAAAGGCAATTAAAATCGACTGTTGCCACAAAGCCATGTTGCGAATCAACAGGAAATTCAGCGCCACGAGGTAGATAACGATCGACATCATCATGCCACGAATTCCAAGCGTTGAGCCGATCAAGATATCCCACAATAAGCCCAACACTAGCGCAGTTCCGACGTTCACTCGGTGCGGTAGTGCCAACACCCAATAACACGTAACAAGGAACAACCATGAAGGGCGTAACACATCTAACACACCTGGCCATGGAATGGTTTGCAGTACCAGCGCAACGAAGAAACTGACGCCAATCACCATTCGGCTACTCAATACATTATTGGCCATCGGTTACCTCTTGTTCTTGCTCTAACCCTTCATCTACATTGGACCGCAGTACTTTGTGTTGACGGTCTTCATTCGGCCAAATCAGCAGTAGGTAGCGTAAGCGATCAAACTCCACAACCGGCTCAGCCTTGATTGAGGCGAACTCTTGACGCGTATCGTGATCCACATTGGTAACCGTCGCGACTGGATATCCCTCAGGGTAAATGCCACCTAAACCGGATGTCACCAATAAATCACCAACCTGAATATCTGTGCTGGTTGGAATGTGCTCCAGTTGGATTTCATCCATTTCACCATTGCCCGATGCGATCACTCGGATATCATTGCGGATCACCTGGACAGGAATTGCATTTTTCGCGTCCGTTAGCAGCAGAACACGTGCGTTGTGCGCTGCGACAAACGTAACCTGACCGACGATGCCTTTCTCGTTGATAACAGGCTGACCAACGTAAACACCATCAATACGGCCTTTATCGATCACCACTTGATGACGATAAGGTGAAGTATCCACCGCCATTACTTCTGTCACGACTTTCTTTTCATCACGGACAAATGAAGATCCTAACAACTTACGTAAGCGTTGGTTTTCTTCTTTATATTGGTCGAGCAAGATAAGCTCGCTTTTCAGGCGTAGCACTTCTCGCTTTAAGCTGCGATTGCCTTCAACCAATGCCTGATGAGAATTAAAACGTTCAAATACGCCATCGAACATACTACGAGGCAAATTCGCTGCGTACTGAATCGGTGCAACCATACTGTTTAGTAGGTATCGAACGTTGGAAAACGTATCTAGACGACTATCGGCCAGCATTAAGCTCGCCGACACGATGACAGCAAAAAACAGACGTAATTGCAGAGACGGACCTCTGCCGAAAATCGGTTTCATCTTGTTTTTGACCTGATTGCTTCCATGATTATTGAGCCTTACTTGGCAACCTAAAAATACTTAACTAAATACTTTTAGGTATGGAGCATGTTTGAATTACAGAGAGAGCAGAAATGAAGGTGAAGCCCGACATGAGCTTCACCTAAACCTTTATTCTTCAGAGAACAGATCGCCACCGTGCATGTCGATCATTTCTAGAGCTTTACCGCCACCACGCGCAACACACGTTAGTGGATCTTCCGCGATAACCACAGGAATACCAGTTTCTTCCATTAGTAGACGGTCTAGGTCTTTAAGTAGTGCACCACCACCTGTTAGTACCATACCGTTTTCAGAAATGTCTGAAGCAAGCTCTGGTGGACACTGTTCTAGTGCAACCATGACTGCTGATACGATGCCAGATAGCGGCTCTTGAAGCGCTTCTAGGATCTCGTTTGAGTTCAAGCTAAAGCTTCGTGGCACACCCTCTGCAAGGTTACGACCGCGAACTTCAATCTCTTGAACTTCATCACCTGGGTAAGCAGAACCGATTTCGTGTTTGATCTTTTCAGCCGTTGCTTCACCAATCAAGCTGCCGTAGTTACGACGTACGTAGTTGATCACAGCTTCATCAAAGCGGTCACCACCGATACGTACAGACGATGAGTAAACCACACCGTTTAGAGAGATAACGGCAACTTCAGTTGTACCACCACCGATATCGACCACCATTGAACCTGTCGGCTCAGATACGCGTAAACCAGCACCAATTGCCGCCGCCATTGGCTCGTCGATTAGGTAAACTTCACGCGCACCAGCACCAAGTGCTGATTCACGAATTGCGCGACGCTCAACTTGGGTAGAACCACAAGGAACACAAACAAGAACACGTGGGCTTGGCTTTAGGATGCTGTTGTCATGCACTTGCTTGATAAAGTGCTGAAGCATTTTTTCGGTTACGTAGAAGTCAGCGATTACGCCGTCTTTCATTGGGCGGATAGCGGAAATGTTGCCAGGTGTACGACCAAGCATCTGTTTTGCTGCGTGACCGACTGCAGCAACGCTTTTTGCAGAACCTACACGATCTTGACGAATAGCAACTACAGAAGGTTCATCAAGGACAATTCCTTGCCCTTTTACGTAAATTAGAGTGTTGGCTGTACCTAAATCGATAGATAGATCGTTAGAAAACATGCCACGAAGTTTCTTAAACATACTCTTCGCTCATCCTGCAAAAATATAGAAGACAAAAATTGCTCTAAATGTACCAATGCCTCGCTGTCACAGCAAGGTATTGGTACACAAACATGAGCAGAAAGCCTCAATTTCTTGCAGTTTCCTAACTTAAGGGCAAAAACCTAAGTTGTTACTGTCCGGTTAATCCTGGCTCACCACGGTAAATCACACGGTCATTACCACGGTGAATACCGAAGGTGACGACGGAGGATGGGTTTTCTTCACCAGCTTTCTTATTGTCCCAGTTGTACTTGAGCCAAGGTAAGCCATTTTTTGAATCATCAAGATCTAACCAAACGCGTGTTTGCTGACGGTATGGTTCAGCTTGAGTTGCAGTAATAGAGCGAGAAGAACCTGAAGAAACAGTCCCGCCATCGCCTAGAGTTACCTCTTTTGCACTATTATCTGTCGGCCAAATGTGCACCTGAGCGTCATCTTCAATTTCTCCAAACACTTTAGTTTGGCTGTCATCAGGGTTAACAATAAAACGGCTACCATTCCAGTATTCAACTCGAAGTGGTACATGCAATGTCGAACCTTGGTTGCCACCTACATCATCTAGATCAACGCGACCAAAGCGAACATCCGGTTGTGCCAGCAACACTTGTGCCACGCTGGTAGTCAATTGTTCATTGCCGTTAACGCTACTTTTAAACCTGAATAATGTCGGGTCAATATAGCTACTGGTTTTACCACCAGAATTGCTCAGTGATAGGCTAATCGTGGTACTGGTAGATTTGTCCGCCACCACTTTCGAGTTAAACGGCCCATCGGGCAAAATTGGTTTGCTCCATTGAACCGAATTATCCCACTGCTTACGCCACACCGCGCCGCTCCAGTTTTTATCGCCGAGATCCGCATTCGCGATATTCAAGCGATCCGAATGTTCACCGGACAGATAGAAATCGGCTTTTAATCCACTAGCAAACAAACCGTAGTTTTGTGTCGCGCCGCCACTGGCATTATAGGCGGTCACAGCAAAGCTTACCGAATCGAAAGCCTGCCCCATGTAGGCCGACTCGCCCTGGTTATCCGGATAGTCCCAGTTGGTTTCCGTAACGTTAAAGTAAGCCGGATAGAAGCGACCTATTGTCGCTATTGCATCCTTAATTTTGAACGCGCTACTACCTAAATAGCTTGAGGTACCCAGCGGTTTGCCGTTTTCATCACTCGCAACTGGTGCAGCTACGCTAAATTCAAATGCGCCGACTTCCGAGACCGACTGCGGCAGCATCACCTTACCATTGGCCCATTTGCTCCCCTCCGGCAATGAGGTATTCAACAGCGTGGCTGACGCCCCCTCAGCCGGGTATTTCACGCTGTTGGCGATGGTAATGGCCGGCTCCTGGTAATTTTTGGCGACCTTTTCTGTATTTTCATCCGCCGCCTGATAGGCGGTCACGGTCAGGTCAAACAACTCACCAGCGGCAACAAAACTGCTGCTACAGCCAGAAATGGCCTTGGTGCAGGTACCGTTTTTATCCGCTTTGGTTGCTGTTAGCTTCAGATACTCAGGGAAGCTGACAAAGCTGGCAAAGCCAGCAGAATCGCCCACACCATCGACGCTCGCATTGAGCTTCACTTTACCTGTTTCCGGATACTTAATTTTAAAGTACGCCTTGCCCTGCGAGTCAAAATACACATTTTTCAACACTGTACTTTGTGTCTTAAGTAAAGTTGGCTCACTTGTCCAGTCGACCGTGTTGTTGCCGACCTTTCTCTTGTACCAGATCGACACCGGCTGAGTTTTATCAACCGGTGCAACTTCATACGCCATCGACATTCTCACGTTGCGCGACTCACCGTCCGCATCTGCCTGAGCAGAACAGAACGACAAGTGATCCTCACCCTGGCTCTGGCGGTTGGCCACCACATCGGCCACGTTGACCGCTAAAACATTCTTAACGAAAGTCACCTCACAGTTCTCTGCCAAGAGCTCGCCGCCATTAATACGACAGCGTGCACCTTCAAAACCAAACTGCGGTACCGAGCTGCTGGCCACGCCCATGGTAATAGTGCCAGATTCCGAAGCCTGTAGCGCTAATTCCTTCTGGTTTTGAACAGTTACCTGTGTACCACCGACCCAGTTAGCAATGTCATGCCCCGCCGAAGGCGTCAGCGTCACATTGAGTGGCTTAAGCATCCCGTTATTGTATGCGTCGCGCGGATAGCGCTTGCTACAGTCCGCATTCATGCACGCTCGCAGCTCCACTTGAGAGGCCTGACAAGTGCTGCCTGAGCCCGAATAATCAAACTCAAAGTGGTGGATGCCTTCGGTCAGTGGGATGGCCTCATCGGCACAAACCTGGAAGTTATCAATCTCATGAGTATTGGTCGACCAACCGGTTGATGCGGTGACAGAAAGGCGGAAGTTCTCTGGCACCGTATTAAAGCTGCCCTGCTGAAGTACATCAAACTTCTCGATTAGTGTTTTCCATTCTCCTGTATCTATTTTTCTTTCGACCGTGAGATAATATTTACCTGACTCACGTGAGTTGAGCACGATTCTGTATTTATGTAAGCCACTGCGGGGACCATCAATATCTTCAACTGGCAGATCTTTTCGACTAGGTTCATAGCCCTTAATGTATTTATAGCCCTTAAGCCACTGACCATTTGAGTCCGTGGAGCCGGGACCACGAACACCTATCAAGTTCTGTTTTCGTGGTGAATATTTATCAACAACCTCTCCACCAGTACGGTAATAGTTACCGTATTCATCAAGACCGATTCCTAGCCAACCTCCAGCAAAGCCTTCAATGTCTTTAGTCACTTCTTCGCTGTGGTTTTTCTGCAGCTTCATCCCGTAGCCCAGCGGGCCGCCAAAGGCACCGGTTTTCGGCAGCACATTGGCATCCGACAGCACCAGAGCTATACCATCAGCACCATCACCACCAAAGGCGTAATGATCAAACTCAATCTGCAAATAGTTTTGTGCCGATGGAAAGACATAATTGTAGGCCGACGCCGTTGCCTGACGACGTATACTTTCATTCAGCCTGAAACGCCCATTGTTCGTCTGCGGCTGGGTACTGCTTTCAAAACCCATCACTGACCAGTTGGCCAGGCTGCCGTTATCGAAGTTTTCGGGTGGTAATGGCTTACACTGCTTAGGCTGCGGCGGCGTCCAGCACGGCTGCGGATAGTCCGGTTTGACAACTTGAGTTGAACCTCGCATATCAAGCCAACGGCTTGTGACTGCACCATAAATTTGCTCGCTGGTGTCCAGCACCAAGCTCTTAGCAAGAATGAAGCCTTTAAACTGTTGCGAGGCAGCAGTTTTGAAGTGCGCGCTGGCTTGCGGCCCATAGATCACCGGTAATACCAAATCATTTTGCGTAGTGCGGTAGTCAAAATAGGCATCTTCGAGTTTGAAGTCCGCATCATTTCCGGTATACGAGCCTGGCGCTTGGTCTGTACCGACCACGTTCCAGGTAACATCACTGCCAAAAATTAGCTTAGGCCTAGCGCCCTTATTTTTAAACCGCTTCACCGTCAACACTGCGTTATCAGTTAAGTAAAGCGACAAATGATCCCCTGACTCATACACCAGATTTTTGATCTTCCGCTCACCGTCGATTTTTAACTCCACTGTTTTATCGGTGTTGTAGCCGTTGATATCTAACCGTCGCACATCGCGCTTAAGATAAATAGTGACGTCGTTGCCACTCTGCTGATAACCACATAAATCTGATGATGGGGAACAAACCTTACCGTAATAGTTACTATCCTCTGGCTGCATACGAATGGTCAGTTTCTTACTGGCACTAAATTTAACATTCAACGCGGCTTTGTTGCGTAATTCGATGGAACTAAATCAAGAAGCTACGATCTGAGCGGTTACGCCCATCAATCGTCGTAGC
>NZ_JAWOVM010000049.1:0-34868 GCF_033339895.1 Vibrio sp. 1751 | reverse complement strand
GGCAGCTCAACGTTACCGATCTGCTTCATGCGTTTCTTACCTTCTTTCTGTTTCTTCAGAAGTTTCTTCTTACGACTTACGTCACCGCCGTAACATTTCGCAATAACGTTCTTACGCAACTGTTTTACCGTTGAACGAGCGATAATGTGGTTACCAATTGCCGCTTGGATTGCGATATCAAACATTTGGCGAGGGATGAATTCTTTCATCTTCTCTACCAACTGACGACCGCGAGTCTGAGACTGATCTTTGTGTGTAATCATCGCCAATGCATCAACAGTATCACCGTTAAGAAGAACGTCTACACGTACCATGTTCGAAGCTTCAAAACGCTGGAAGTTGTAATCCAAAGATGCGTAACCGCGTGATGTTGATTTCAGACGATCGAAGAAATCCAGTACCACTTCAGCCATTGGAATATCGTAAGTCACAGCGACTTGGTTACCGTGGTAAACCATATCAACTTGACTGCCTCGCTTTTCAACACACAGGGTGATTACGTTACCGAGGTACTCTGAAGGCACAAGGATATTACAACGTGCAATCGGTTCACGAATTTCTTCAATATCATTGATCGCTGGTAGTTTTGCTGGGCTATCAACATACAGCAGATCGCCATCCGTCTTCTCAACTTCGTAAACTACCGTTGGTGCTGTGGTGATAAGATCCAAGTCGTATTCACGCTCTAGACGCTCTTGGATGATTTCCATGTGCAACATGCCAAGGAAACCACAACGGAAACCAAAGCCAAGTGCCGCAGAGTTTTCTGGCTCGTAGAATAGCGATGCGTCGTTAAGGCTTAGTTTGCCTAGTGCGTCACGGAAGTTCTCGTAATCGTCAGAAGATACAGGGAACAGACCTGCGTAAACCTGAGGTTTAACTTTCTTAAAGCCTGGTAGCGGTTTATCACAACCATTCTTCGCTAGAGTCAGCGTATCACCAACAGGAGCACCAAGAATGTCTTTGATGCCACAAACAACCCAACCTACTTCACCAGTACGAAGGGTATCGGTATCTACTTGTTTTGGCGTAAAGATACCAAGGCGGTCTACACCCCAAACTTGGCCCGTACTCATCACTTTGATCTTATCGTTCTTCTTCAGTTCGCCGTTTTTAATACGCACTAGAGAAACAACGCCAAGGTAGTTATCAAACCATGAGTCAATGATCAGCGCTTGTAGTGGCGCATCTGGATCACCTTCCGGTGCTGGAATCGCTGACACAATGTTCTCTAGAACGTCGTCAACACCGATGCCTGTCTTCGCAGAACAGCGAGTTGCTTCCATTGCATCGATACCAACGATTTCTTCAATTTCTTCCGCTACACGCTCAGGATCAGCTGCAGGTAGGTCAATCTTGTTTAAGATTGGCACAACCTCTAGATCCATTTCGATCGCGGTGTAACAGTTAGCCAGTGTTTGAGCCTCAACACCTTGACCCGCATCCACAACCAATAGCGCACCTTCACAAGCCGCTAGAGAACGTGATACTTCATATGCAAAGTCAACGTGCCCCGGAGTATCGATGAAGTTCAGCTGATACGTCTCACCGTCTTTAGCGGTGTAGTTTAGCGTCACACTCTGAGATTTGATGGTGATGCCACGCTCACGTTCAAGATCCATAGAATCCAGAACCTGTGCGGCCATTTCACGATCGGTTAACCCGCCACAAACTTGGATTAGACGGTCTGATAGGGTCGACTTACCATGGTCGATGTGGGCGATAATCGAAAAGTTACGAATGTGCTTCATAGATTTAGGGTGACTAACTCTTTACAAATAGGGACAGTAAGAAACGCCATCTACTGACGGCATTTCAATCAAGTTGGCAGATTCTACCGAATTTCGTTAACGGGCGCACGTAATTTAAAGTACATACCCAAATAACCTTTAGTGGAGGGGGACAGCACTTACTGGATTGGCTCTCCAAGTACCCGAACGAGGGTAACTTGGCGCTTGGATTCATCTTCTAACGGACGAGAAACACGTTTTGCGATCCACATTCCACCAGCGGCAAACAATACCGATGCCAATATGATGATGCCTTCCCCGCCGGCTGTCAGCGGCGCTAATAGGAAGTGACCAAACATCGCACCGATAATCAAACCAAACAATGGCAGTAAATAAACCGCCATTGCTGATTTTATTAGGCTCGACTCAGGAAAACCAATCTCGACGACTTGACCTATTTTCACCGATTTATCCGTGCGCAGGTGCCAAGATAAACTCTTGTTACCAATGGCTTTAGTAACAACGCCCGTTCCACAGCTTTTCTGTGAAGAGCAACTACTGCAACTGGTCTGCTGTTCGCAACTTAAATCAATTTCGTATTGCTTGCCGCGACGATGCACGTCTGTCACGGTAGCCAACGCGGTCATCATTGTTATTTACTCTTTGTTACATTAAATGTGACTGATTGGGCGATACGCTGTGCTGTGGTCGGTGGAATGTCTCCTACAACAGAGATTTCATGTTGACCGCTCACAAAACTGTGTAGCGTTCTTCTGCCTTGGCGAACCAACTGCCCTTTTAACGAATGCTCATCCTTGTTTGCTACGTAAACAGAGAAGCTAAACAGACCATCAGAATACAGCTGGCTCTCCACCATTTGGTTAGTAACGGCCATACGATAGCGGTTGAGCTCGTTCGGCTCGAACCCCTCAGGGATCCAACCAACCTGCCAATTACTGGTCCCAATATCGCCTTTTGGCATGGTGAGAACAGCAGGTAATTGAACATCTTGCAGGCCACTCATTAACTCTGCGATTTTTGGGTTTACCGTGTAAGAAATAGTGCGATATTGTTCAAGCATTTCACCATCGCGGTCCACAAGGTCGGCACGCAACGGCAATTTACTCTTTTCATCGATCCATAGTACGTATGAATAGCGCAGACCGTCTTTAGGAACAATACGCAGCACTTGTGTTGCCACACCAGCTTCACGAGCTCTACCCACTTTTACATAGTCGTAATACAAGTTTAGCTCATCGATATTGGTGTTGAGCATAGGCATAGTCGGAGCGACCATTTTACCTGACTCGATGGTGAACGGTTCTAAACCCGTTTCGATATAACTTACTTCAGTTCCGCGACGAATCACTTCACGCACAGGGCCACTTAAGTAGACAAGATGAGCATATTGATCGTCACCATGCGTGGCATGACGATACAGCAACGGCTCAATGCTGTTCTTTTTGATAAGGATATAAGAGAGTTCGTAACTTAAATTCTTACTCGCCTCGCTCATTTGATGCAATAAAGCCTCCGCTGGCCTATCACCAGCAAAGGCTTGAGAAGACATCATACTGAACAGAGCGCAAGCGCTGATCAGAAATTTTTTCATTCAATATCCGGATTCAGATTTGCATCTTGTTGAGATGCATCACTGTTAATTCGTAACTGCAATTCGTAGTCTCGCAGCATAGCATGAACACGCTTGCGCTGCTCTTGCATATTTGCCTCGCCTACAGAACGTTCTACAGACTCACGAGTCAAACTCACTGGTTCTGCGCTGCCAGCAAACGGAACCGTCTGCAATACAGGTAATTGATCTGCTTGCGGCGACATTGAATCGCTACCACCGTACTGCTGTACACCTAAAATAACAACAAGCGATACACATGCAGCAACAGCAACTTGACCAAACTGCGTCAACCAACCTGGCAACTGACGTTTTGCTTTTTGCGGTTCTGGTTGCGACTCTTTTGGCGTATCCGCAATTGAGATAACATTTGCACTGTGCGAATCAAACGCACGGTGTGCAGGTTCATCTTCTAACGCTAACGCCACGCTTTCAGCAATATTCCACTCAGGTTTTGCTGGCGCTTCGCCTCGCATCACATCACCAATCAGGTGATAGTTCTGCCAAGCATCACGGCTCTCTTGGTCTTGCTCTAACTCTTGAATTAAAGCCTTATCGACCAATTCTCCATCCATGAGAGCTGAAAGTTTTTCTTTGTCAGCCATTATTTTCACCATAGTTATTACTTGTACTAGCGTTGCAAAAGAGGTCTGATTTTCTTTTCCACCGCCTCACGAGCACGGAAGATACGCGATCGTACCGTTCCTACCGGGCAATCCATCACTTCTGCAATTTCTTCATAACTCAAGCCATCGAGCTCTCGTAATGTCATTGCGGTTTTTAAATCTTCAGGTAAAGCTTCGATTGCACTGAACACCACCCGTTGCAATTCTTTGGACAACGTTAAGTTCTCAGGGTTCGATATTTCTTTAAGTGCACTACCTGTTTCGTAAAATTCAGCATCTTCAGCATCGACATCTGTCGCTGGAGGTCTACGCCCTTGAGCAACAATGTGATTTTTCGCAGTATTCACTGCAATGCGATACAGCCACGTATAAAACGCACTTTCCCCACGAAAGCTAGGGATAGCTCGGTAAGCTTTAATAAACGCTTCTTGTGCTACATCTGGTACATCGCCAGGATTACTAACGTATCTGGAAATAAGATTACATACCTTATTCTGGTACTTTGTTACCAACAGGTTGAATGCTTGCTTATCGCCATTCTGAACTCGCTCAATCAATACTTGATCGGTCAGCTGCTCGTTCATTCGAGCGGATACTCCTATTTGTTATGCCCCTACTCTTCTCAGATATGGGTACTAATTATGCAAAACGTAGTATTGACACCACTGCTTACTTGAGCACTATTGTGACCCTAACGTGAATGAGAAAGTTCCATGGTTTCTCAAGTTTTTTGTCATTGTTTTTCACAATGTGATGTCTGTACCCAAATGACCACCGCTGCCTGACTTTAGTCTAAGTTTGACAAGCGAGCATCTTGGAGGGAAATGGGTATAATGAATGATCTCTGTCCCAGATTGTGCTGGGTCGGGCATGGAAAAGCAATGGCATTGACAAACTATTACTTTTCATTTGCATGGCTAATGGCTATCTGAACACCGCGTTACAAATTATAACTTAGGAAGCATGCTCATGCTCTGCATGAAAAAGAAGAGTGGCTCAGTCACCGCCGTAACACGGACGTCGATAGGTCTCCCAACTTAGCCCTTAGCGACAGATGTCGCGATAATGGAATGCACATGGTGTGCAAATAATACACAAGGTAACTTTGTTACCTTAGCTTGGGATTATAAAAGTTATATGAACACAAATCGTGAACATGAGTGTGATGTATTAGTGGTAGGGAGTGGCGCGGCAGGTTTGTCGTTGGCTTTGCGCGTTGCTAACCACTGTAAGGTGATGGTGCTGAGTAAAGGACCACGCAGCGAAGGGGCAACCTACTATGCTCAAGGCGGTATCGCTGCCGTATTTGATGAGTCAGACACCATTGATTCACACGTTGAAGACACGCAAATCGCCGGGGATGGTATTTGCGATGAGGAGACCGTAAGGTTCATTGCTGAGCATTCAAAAGAGTGTGTACAGTGGTTGATTGACGGTGGTGTCCCATTTGATCGTGAAGAAGATGACTCTGACGATGAACCTCGCTACCACTTAACTCGTGAAGGTGGTCATAGCCGTCGTCGTATTCTTCACGCGGCAGATGCGACAGGTATGGCGATGCAAACCTCCCTGCAAGATAACGCTCATAACCATCCAAACATTCATGTTCTCGAACGTCACAATGCTCTGGACTTAATCACCGAAGACAAAATTGGCGGTGATAAAAACAAAGTTATCGGTGCTTATATTTGGAACCGCAACGAAGAGCATGTCGAAACCGTGCGAGCCAAATTTGTGGTTCTCGCTACAGGTGGTGCTTCAAAGGTTTATCAATACACCTCTAACCCAGATGTGTCGTCTGGTGATGGTATTGCGATTGCTTGGCGTGCAGGGTGTCGTGTGGCGAATATGGAATTTAACCAGTTCCACCCTACGTGTTTATATCACCCAGAAGCACGTAACTTCTTGCTGACTGAAGCGTTGCGTGGCGAAGGTGCTTACCTGCGTCGTCCAGATGGCTCTCGCTTTATGCCGGATTTCGATGAACGTAAAGAGCTTGCTCCGCGTGACGTCGTGGCTCGTGCTATCGACTTCGAAATGAAGCGTTTAGGTGCCGACTGTATGTATCTCGACATCAGCCATAAGCCTGCTGACTTTATTACGAAACA
The DNA here is from genome assembly GCF_033339895.1 of Vibrio sp. 1751. NCBI lineage: Bacteria > Pseudomonadati > Pseudomonadota > Gammaproteobacteria > Vibrionales > Vibrionaceae > Vibrio > Vibrio sp. 1751. The sequence continues at coordinate 28,774 of NZ_JAWOVM010000049.1, read as the reverse complement.
CTTCCCAACCATTTATTCACGTTTGATGGACTTGGGCATTGACATGACTAAAGAGCCAATCCCAATCGTACCTGCTGCACACTACACTTGTGGCGGTGTCATGGTGGATAGAAATGGCTGCACCGATCTGAAAAATTTGTATGCGATTGGTGAAGTTAGCTACACCGGCCTGCACGGTGCTAACCGCATGGCATCAAACTCACTTCTCGAATGCGTGGTTTATGCTTGGTCTGCGGCAAAAGATATTCTAAAACATCACACTAACGTTGAGCTACCCTCACAGGTGCCATGTTGGGATGAAAGTAAAGTAACCAATAGTGATGAAGAAGTGATCATTCAGCACAACTGGCACGAGCTTCGTCTGTTTATGTGGGACTACATGGGCATTGTGCGAACTGACAAGCGTTTAGAGCGCGCCTTACGCCGTATCCAACTGTTGCAACAAGAAACACACGAGTACTACAGCAATTTCCGAGTGTCGAACAACTTATTAGAACTGCGTAACCTTTTACAAGTAGCAGAGTTGATGGTTCGTTGTGCGATGCAGCGTAAAGAGAGTCGAGGTTTGCACTACACGCTTGACTATCCGAACCAACTGGAAAACAGCGGACCAACGATTTTGGTTCCAGCTAAACAGCTTTAACTTTACCAATTAAACTATTACATCAGCAGGGAGCATTAGCTCCCTGTTTCATTTCCCATTGGCGTAATACCAAAGATAGTTGACGATACTGCTCATCGTCACAGCTATCACGCCAAATCGTAACACTACGGCCAGATTGCAATTGGAATGTTATCTTGAATGGTGATGCCGATGTATCGACTCGCTGTAAATGACCCTTTTCGGACTCAATATCTTCCGAGTATTCGCCATACTCAAGGGCATCAAACCTAACCGAGCCATCGCAGTGCACATACCAATGCCCATGACTTGTAGGTTGAACAAGGCCTTGGCTTGAGAGAGCCTTAACAATCAGTAATAACAAATAAGTCGATAATACGAGCGGAATGCTAGAGAGGATAACAGCCCAAGTCATCAATAAGAAAAGTACAACATTGAGGACTCGGGCAGTCAGAGAGGGAGAAGCAGTAAAATTAACGAACTTTGCTGAGGTTATGGGCGACAATTTTATCAACCATTGCTGCATGACCTAAATTTTCGCTACGGCCATGCCCCATTACCCAAGTAAACAGATCAGGATCATCGCATTCAAGTAGAGAAACAAAGTCACGCTGCTCTTGTTCACTCAGAGTATCAAAGCACTCTTCAAAAAACGGCATAATTACTACATCAAGCTCAAGCATGCCTCGACGACAAGCCCATTTAATACGCGCTTTTTCTTCCGGAGTGTACATTCACTATTCCTTCATAGATGTCTTGTTGTTAGTGCGGAGTGTAACAAGGGATGTGCTACGTCACTAGTGTGCGGGTCACAATACGATAGTGAAAGCAGACAAATGTTGATTCGTAAATCGCTCCCCTAGTATCTCAAGGTTATTTGGGTATAACATAGCGGAAAAATATCTTCAAAAGGCATTGTAATTATGGAATGGCAAACTCGTTTTTCAGCATTACCTCTCTCAACTCAAGACGCACTTCCAGAGTTATCTATCTCACTGCTGGATAACTTCGGCATGATCACCATGATCGGTGACGATAAAAAATCATACTTACAAGGTCAGGTTACCTGCGATGTTGTTTCTTTAGAACAAGACCAATCAACACTGGGCGCACATTGTGATGCAAAAGGCAAAGTGTGGAGCGTGTTCCGCCTTTTCCATCATCATGATGGCTACGGCATGATCCAACCAAAATCGGCGATTGACGTAGAACTTAATGAAATAAAGAAATACGCCATTTTCTCTAAAGTAACGATTGAAGCTTCTGATGACGTTATCTTAGGTGTTGCTGGCGTCAAAGCCGACGAATTCATTTCAACAATGAGCAAGACAACTGGCAGCGTTCGCCCAGTTGACGGTGGCACAGCAGTGCAAGTTGCACAAGATCGCTGGTTACTGATATTAAGTGCGCCAGAAGCACAGCAAATCGTTGAAACTACCGACGCTGTCTTTACGACAAATGAGCTTTGGAATCGTTTCGATATTGAGGCAGGTCTACCATTTGTCTCTGCATCCGCGCAGAATGCTCACATTCCACAAGCACTTAACGTGCAAGCTTTAGGAGGCATAAGCTTCACAAAGGGCTGCTACACGGGACAAGAAACGGTAGCACGAGCGAAGTATCGCGGTACCAATAAACGTGCGATGTATATCGTAAAAGGTGCAACTTCTGCTCCATTCAGTGACGAACCAATTGAGCTCGAACGCAGCGTAGGTGAAAACTGGCGTTCAGTAGGTGCTTTGTTAAATCACTACCAGTTCAGTGACAATCACGCGATTGGCCTGATCGTACTGCCTAATAATCTCGATGAAGACACTCGTCTTCGTTTGGTTGCGCAACCAGAATGTGAATGGACAATCGAATCAATGCCTTACAGTCTTGATGATGAGTAATACAATCAATACTCCTTTGATGCAATTTCTCACAGACCAACACATTCCGTTTCGTCTGTTACCGCATCAAAGACCAGCAACCACCATTGAGGATGCCGCGCACCAACGCGGCATTCGCCCTTCTCAAATGGTGAAAGCAATCTTGCTACGAGACATGGGTAATCAATATGCACTAGCCTGTGCACCAGGTGATCGTAGCGTTGATCCCAAAAAAGTGCGCTCGTTACTGAAATGTCGCCGGATGACTTGTGTTGATCAAGCCGATGTTGAGTCCATCACTGGTTACAAAGTTGGTACTGTCACTCCTCTGTTACTCAAACGTCATATGCCAATCGTGTTCGACCCCAGCTTACTAGAAGAACAGGAAGTCACGATCAGCAGTGGCGATCGAATGGCTGGGCTGGCGCTTTCTATTCAAGATCTTATCCAATTGTGCCAGCCGACCGTAGCTGAGATCTGTCGTTAATCGTCTAAAAACAATGTAATGACACGTAGTGTTTCTATCACTGCGTGATCTCGCTCATATCTACAAAAATAGACATGAGAATTTTTAATCACATATAAAACATAAATAGTCACAAAGATAAAACTCGTATATGCTGAATTTGTTGGTTAAGTTTCAAACAAGCACTTAACCAATATAAAGTGAGTCAGCTAGCTGAGTGACAGCATTCATGCAGTTAGTTATCCACTTTTGTGTAATGCATCTGTGACTATTCGCCCGCTGAAGCGGGCTTTTTTTTACGTGGAACTTTTTCTCTTTCATTTCCTCTAATCGTTAGAACGTAAAGTGTGTTGCGCGAGGCACGACCTTAATAGAAACAACTAGCAAACAACCGTTTTCGTTCTATTCTTAATTCTGTAACAAAACTATTGCTTAATGCGTCACGTAAAAAGGAGTGTATTGGCGTAAGGGTTCCTTTAGAGAGGTTATTTTTGGGGTAATCCTCACGCTATTTAAGAGATGACACTGTCAAATTGTCTAAGACAACACAATTCTCTGACGCAACACCCTACATCTGTATTTAATACTATTGCTGTCACAATAATTTTCGCGTCCAGAACGTAGAATACCTAGGCTAGGTTAGATAAAAGGAAAGTAAATATGAGACTGTTTAAGCGCTATACACCAAGTATGATTGCTAAACATATAAGTCGTCTTTTTAAAGGAAGAATTTATATTTACGGGGTCGGTAGATTCGAGTTTGATAACGGTAAGTTAATACTGCCGGAGAAAGCAGAGCAACGCCATTTCCGAGCGGTCAAAGAGATCAATCAAGAAATAATGAAACTCCGATGCGCATATGCTTAGCAAAATGTTGATAAAACAAAGGCTGGATTAACCAGCCTTTTGTGTATTTGAAGTTCGCTTTGCACTTACTGACGCGCCAGATCCGGCAAGTGTCCCTTTAAACCAAGCGCGCGCTTCATGATCTCATCTTTCGCTCCCGGCAGTTGCCCCGCTAAACTCAAGCCAATGCCACGAACAAGCTTCTTAGCAGGGTTCTCGCCAGAGAACAAATCTCGAAACCCTTGCATAGTAGCGATCATCTTTGCCGCTTCCGCTTTTCGCCAACGCTCGTAGCTTCTTAGGTTGCGTTTACTGCCGATATCTTGACCCTGCTTCCAAAGTGCTAATACTTCTTGAGCAAGACTGGCCGCATCTAATAAACCTAAATTCACACCCTGCCCCGCTAATGGGTGAATGGTATGGGCCGCATCACCAACCAGCGCGACTCGCTCGACAACAAAATCTCGCGCATAGCGCATTTTCAAAGGAAACGCAGCACGCTCTCCCACTACTTCACATAGACCAAGTCGAGCATCAAACTCACTCGTCAACGCTTTATTGAAATCATGTTCACTCATTGCCACTAACTGCTCTGCTCGATTTGGCTCCGTGGACCAAACAATAGAGCACATATCTGGTTGCGACATTGGCAAAAATGCCAACGGTCCGTGAGGAGTAAATATCTGGCGCGCAATGCTGTTGTGTGGCATGGCAGTTTTGACATTCGCGACCAAAGCATGATGACCATAGTCCCAATGCGTTAATGGAATATCCATTTGATGGCGAAGCCACGAATTCGCCCCATCGGCTCCGACCACTAATTTAGCGGTCATGGCTTGGCCATTATCGAGCGTCAGCCAGCTTTCTTGCTCACCGACCGCGAGAGTCGCGCAACGTGCAGGCATAAACATAGTGACGTTATCGAGCTTTTGGACTTGTTCAAGCAGTGCAAGTTGAATCACACGATTCTCAACAATATGCCCTAAATCAGGTTGTGCCATACTTTGTGCATTAAATTCAATGCTGGCAAAGCTATCTTGTTCCCATACTTCCATGCCATGGTAAGGTGAAGCTCGGCGCTGTTCTATGCCCTGCCAAGCACCAAGTTTACGCAAAATCGTCTCACTAGAGCGGCTCAGCGCAGACACACGAACATCGGGTAATTCTTTCAACGAATCATCTGGCACTTTACCTTCAATAACGGCGACACGCAGATCACTGTCTTTGAACGCGGCAGCAAGTGCCAACCCAACCATCCCTCCGCCGATGATGGCGATATCTACACTTTGCATCATTGCTTTTTATTACCTAATTCAGTGCGGCCGTTCATCGTTTTACCAAGCCAAGTGTATGGCGTAGTAGCGGCTGCTTAAAAATAGAAAGGTTATCCATCGCTGCTAAGGCAGTATTTCGGCCAATTCGCATCGCGGGTAAATCATTTGAAAAAACATGCACTAAGGCACTGGTTAGCCAAATAGTTTCGCTTCGATCTGCTTCTCTACGTTGACTAAAGCGCATCAGGCCTTGATAAAGACCCACATCCTCACTTTGCTGCACAATTTCTTCTGCTAGTGAGACTACATCGCGAATACCGAGATTAAAGCCTTGTCCAGCTATCGGGTGCAGCGTTTGCGCCGCATTTCCAACAATCGCAAAGCGATGTGAAACATTTTGCTTTCGATGGCGAAGAAGCAATGGGTAACTTGCACGGCTCCCCACTTTTTTCATCGCGCCTAAACGCCAACCAAAATCGTTCTGTAAACGCTGGAGAAATGCTTGATCAGATAACTCAAGAACGGCTTGGGCTTCTTCAGGGTGCAAACACCAAACTAAGGACATTCGATTGTCACTCATTGGCAATAAAGCAACAGGGCCATTTTCAGTAAAACGTTCAAAGGCTCTACCTTGATGAGGTTCTTGAGTCACAATATTGGCAATGACAGCCACTTGTTCAAAATCTTGCTCAGAAAGTTCTAGACCAATTTTCTGACAACAGGTCGAAACAGCACCATCTGCAGCCACCAGCAGTTTTGCTTCAAGTTGCTCACCACTTTTCAACGTCACATGGGTACAGTTTTGCTCGCGCTCGATATCGGTAACCGAGTCAGGACAAAACAGCGTAATTGATTCGCTGCTGTCTAATAATTCTTGATATACACGCCCAACATCGGCTAATTCTACAACATACCCTAGAGCTCCCACCCCAACCTCTTGCTTGGTAATCTCCGTCATCCCAGCATGAGAACGGTCAGAAACGTGGATATGTTCAATGGGTGTGACAAACGGTTCTACTGACGTCCAGAGCTGTAGTTGACGCAACAGATTGACAGTACCGTAAGACAATGCGATTGAGCGAGAGTCAAAACCAGGGTGCATATCTGATTGCGCTTTAAAAGGCTCAACGACGGCAATGCGGAGCTTTCCCTGAGACAAATGGTCAATCGCCAATGCTAACGTTGCACCAGCCATGGCACCACCAGCAATGACTACATCATATTGCTTCATACTAACCTCTGGACGGTCTACGATTAGTGAATAGTAGGTTTTTTGTCGCTGCTTTCAGGACGAACACCAAATTCAGCATGGATCGTTAGTACGCAAGCTTTGATGTGCTCAATCACTTGCTCTAGCAATTGCGCTTGTTCACCAAGATCGTCATCTTCATCGATGCCTAATTTGGCAATCTCTTCTAAGTCAGCCAGTGCTTCTTTAGCGTCATCAGATGCTTTATTAAGAGCAACGCCTGCTAGACCTAGCCCAGAAATAAAGTGGTTTACAAAGTCGGACACACTGTCGGCTAATGCGAATAAGCCTTCTTCGCCCGGCTCATCTGGCAATAATAAAGACAGCTCCATCGACGTGCCAGTTAGTTCATTGACAGTAACAGTGAATACGCTTTGAGCAAAAGCTAGCGCGGTAGAAGGCCAACCCATACCATCATTGGTGTAGTCAAACAGAATAGGCTGCCAAGTTTGATCATTAATCGCCAATCCACCACTTAACATGCCGACAAATAAGCCATGTAATTCCGCAGGTGTTACTGCTAGGCTTGCAGATTGCAGTTCAGCAGCAATAGATTGGTATTCAGGAAGGGTGATTTCACTCATAACTTGGCTCATTCTTGCGTAATAATGTATTGGTATATCCTACCATCAAGGTTAGTGGTCTGAAACGGCTATCAAATTCAATTTTGGACAGCATTTGTTCAATTTGCCCAATTCCTGTGTGATCTCGTCATCATTTCTCTTTCTGTGATGGGAAATGCTTGAATCTTAATAGCGGTTTTCCTATAGTTTGCTCCTCGGTAGTTGTATGAAGCAACACCTTAGATAGCGCGAATATAGAGTTTATTCATCATGAGCAATCAAGCGATCGACGTTGAAATATTAGGCAAACTTACACGAGTGAATTGTCCGACAGGACAAGAAGAGTCTCTTGTTGCAGCGGCAAAAGATCTGGATCGCCGATTGAAAGAAATGAGCGAACGTACTAAGGTAACCAATGAAATCCAACTGCTGACCTTTGCTGCATTGAATATTTGCTATGAGTTGCACACCAAGTCATACGAATCCAATGGTCAACAGCAAGAAATTACTGAGCGAATGGAAAAGCTCACCGCGTCTTTAGAGAACGCACTAAGCAAAGTTACGCAAGGACAACAGTAAATACAAAATTTACCCTGGGGTGTGCGTCAGCAGGATTTAAGTCCCTGAGCCGATAAGCAATACCTAAGGGTTAGTATTTGGTAACTATTGAGCAAGCTCGGCATGCACCGAGAAGCCTACGGTTGTCATTGCTGATCCGCCTTGAACCAGCTGGTTCAAGGGCCACAATCCTCAACGGCACCCTGGGGTATTCTCTCTATGTCAGACCTCTCTCGACAAGACTTCCGCAAACTGATTCGTGAAAAGCGCAACGCTCTGTGCAGTGATACACAATACCAAGCGGGAATCGACCTTATTACTCAATTTTCCCAACTTCCTGAAATCGAGCAGGCGCAACATATTGCCATCTACCTTTCTGCAGACGGTGAGCTTGATACTAAACCGCTCATTGAATGGTTATGGCAACAGGGAAAATCGGTTTATCTGCCCGTCATCCATCCCTTTTCTAAAGGTCAGTTACTGTTTCTTCAGTATATAAGTGATGAACAGCTCGTCTACAACAAGTACGGCATCTTAGAGCCCAAGCTCGATATCAGACACCTCAAACCCGTTCGCCAGCTTGATTTAATCTGCACGCCTTTAGTTGGGTTCGACAGCATCGGACACCGCTTAGGCATGGGCGGAGGGTACTACGATCGTACTCTGTCACGTTGGTTTATAACTGGAGAGGGAGCTAAACCTGTTGGTATCGCTCATGACTGCCAACATGTAGAACGCTTACCAATTGAAAGCTGGGACATTCCATTACCTAAGATCGTGACCCCAAGCCAAATATGGCAATGGGAAAGTGACAAGTAAGCCGCTATAATCACGCCCGCAAACGTTAACGAACATCTATTCAGGAGATTGGCATGACTCAAGATGAAATGAAAAAAGCGGCTGGTTGGGCAGCACTAAAATATGTTGAGAAAGGCAGCATTGTCGGTGTTGGTACTGGCTCTACCGTGAATCACTTCATCGATGCACTAGGCACTATCAAAGATGATATTAAAGGTGCAGTGTCTAGCTCTGTCGCTTCAACTGAGCGCCTTAAAGAGCTTGGTATTGAAGTATACGAGTGTAACGATGTAATGAAGCTGGATGTGTATGTTGATGGCGCAGATGAGATCAACCCAGCACGTGAAATGATCAAAGGCGGCGGCGCGGCTCTGACTCGTGAGAAAATAGTCGCAGCAATCTCTGATAAGTTCGTATGTATCGTTGACGGCACTAAAGCAGTTGACGTACTTGGCCAGTTCCCATTGCCTGTTGAAGTAATCCCAATGGCACGCTCTTACGTGGCTCGTGAATTGGTAAAACTAGGTGGTGATCCAGCTTACCGTGAAGGCGTTGTGACTGACAACGGCAACGTGATTCTGGATGTGCACAATATGCAAATTACCAACCCGAAAGAAATGGAAGACAAAATAAACGGCATCGCTGGTGTGGTGACTGTGGGTCTTTTTGCTCATCGTGGTGCAGACGTAGTGATCACTGGCACACCAGAAGGTACAAAAATTGAAGAGTAAATAACAGCCTAAAATGAACCTATCTGGTTCACTTTTCTGTTATTTCATTACATACGGTGCTGCAAGGCACCGTTTTTTATTCCTTTCTATAAGAAAATTATCTCTTATTCCGTAATTTTCTTACCCAAAGCAATTTTTTTTTGTTACTTTATTGAACAGAAGACGCACAGGGAAACGTTTGTCTTCCTACAAAACTGTTAATTATCCCCTTTTTAATAGTTTTGCCCAATGTGCGCCACATTAGCCCACCTTTCCATTTTAAGGACGAGAAAAAATGGCCAAAGTTTCACTGGAAAAAGAAAAGATTAAGATCCTCTTGTTAGAGGGACTCCACCCTTCTTCAGTTGAAGTTCTTCAAGCAGCTGGTTATACCAACATTGAATACCATAAAGGTTCCCTTCCGGAAGAAGAACTAATTGAAGCGGTAAAAGACGTGCACTTCATTGGTATCCGCTCCCGTACGAACCTATCCGAAGAGGTAATCAATGCGGCGAACAAGCTGGTTGCAATTGGCTGTTTTTGTATTGGCACTAACCAAGTAAACCTAGACGCAGCAGCAAAACGCGGTATTCCTGTCTTTAATGCACCATTCTCTAACACTCGAAGCGTGGCAGAGCTTGTACTTGGGCAAATCCTTTTACTAGTGCGTGGTATTCCTGAAAAGAATGCTCTTGCACATCGCGGTATTTGGAAGAAAAGTGCAGACAACTCTTACGAAGCTCGTGGTAAGTGCCTTGGCATTATCGGATACGGTCACATTGGTACGCAGCTTGGTATTATTGCCGAAAACTTAGGTATGCGCGTTTACTACTACGATATTGAGAACAAACTGTCCCTTGGTAATGCGACGCAAGTACATACCATGAGTGAACTATTGAACAAATGTGATGTGATTTCTTTGCACGTTCCCGAAACACCGGAAACGAAAAACATGATGGGTGAAGCTGAATTTGCTCGAATGAAACCAGGTTCCATCTTTATCAACGCGGCACGTGGCACCGTTGTGGATATTCCTGCACTTTGCCATAGCTTAGAAGCTGGTCACCTTGCCGGCGCTGCAATTGATGTATTCCCAACTGAACCAAAAACAAATGCTGACCCGTTCGAGTCTCCTTTACAAAAATTCGATAACGTCATTCTCACTCCACACGTTGGTGGTTCAACGCAAGAAGCACAAGAGAATATCGGCTTAGAAGTGGCGGGCAAACTGGCTAAGTACTCTGATAACGGCTCGACACTTTCAAGCGTAAACTTCCCTGAAGTGTCATTGCCAGAACACAGTGGTGAGTGCTCTCGTCTGCTTCATATTCACAAGAACCGTCCTGGTATTCTAACTCAGATCAACACCATCTTTGCTGAAGAAGGCATTAACATTGCCGCGCAGTACCTACAAACAGCCGCTGAAATAGGCTACGTAGTGATCGACGTTGAAACTGAACGAGCAGAAGAAGCTCTAACAAAGCTCAAAAACATTGAAGGCACAATCCGTGCTCGTATCCTTCACTAAACAGTGAAACAGAAACGACAAAGGCAGGGGTTGTAACTCCCTGCCTTTTGCTTTTTACTGTTTGCTAAGCCTTACTTTAGCTTATAAATGACATCGACTTGATCGCGAATGATCATGGTTGAATCTTGGTAGCTATTCGCTCCTTCTTTACTATCCATCGCCATTGAACGCATTAACACAGGCTGAACGTGCATCTGTCTGTAATTGATCTGCCATACATCGCCCAACTTTTTCTCAAAACCAGTCGCTAATGACCCTGCTTTTTCTCTTGCGTCCTTAATCGCAGCCATTCGTGCCTTTTGCTGATACTCGGCTTGGTTGCTTACCTTAAGTTGAATATTATCAACCTGATTAATTCCCGCTTCTAACGCCATATCTAGGTATTGGTTAAGGTTTTTCAGATCCGTCACCGTGACATCAATACTGCGAGATGCTCGATACCCAACAAGTTCTGCTTTTCCTGATTTAGGGTAATGGTACTGAGGAGCAAGGTATAAATTCGAGCTAGTAATATTGTCTTTTGACAAGCCGGCATCCGATAAGCTTTTTAGAAACTCTTCAACGGTTTTATCTACGGACAATTTCGCTTGTTCGGCCGTCATTGTCGTATCGACTACTTTTACAGAAAACGTAGCCATATCAGGTGTGGCCGTCACTTCGCCATACCCCGTTGTCGTAACATGAGCAAACTCTGGCGTATTCGCCAAAACTGAAGCACTGGTAAGGCTGAGTGCTGAAGCCAGCAAAAATGAATACAATTTCATTCAATAAATCCATCCATACAAAATTAAGTACTTAATCTCAGATTCCAACATCACTATCATGGCTGAGAAAGCGTGTGGTTTCATAATAGAAACTTCCGCCGATTATCCAAGCACCCATAGTGACTTCTAACACAACTTTGACTATGTAACATTGGCGTAATTTTTAAACAAAACACACTAAGTTAACGATATGCAGCTCTGACAAACTTATTGAGGTAGATGCTGCTGCGCATACCCCACTATCGCGTGTGAGATTTCTTGTAATACCCCAGTTTCTAACTGCCAGTGGTGCCAATAAATCCGATGGGACATTAAAAAACCTGGAGTCACATCAACCAACACACCTCTGTCTAATTCGTCGGTAATTTGCAAGCGGGGGATCAAGCAATAAGCAACACCAGCTAACGCCACTTTTAGAAACGCTTCAGAACTACTGATGTTGTGATGAATAACGCTGTCAGGATTGACGTTAAAATGCTCGGTAAGAAATGTTTTATGTAGATCATCATATTGGTCATATGAAACGGCCGGTGCTTTTGCCAATGTCTGATTATTTACGCCTTTAGAAAAATAACGCTGATAGAACTCTGGGCTCGCGACACAAACATAATCGATGCGACCTAAATAGTCTGCTCTGCATCCGGGGATTGGCTGGGACTCCAAGCTGATCGCTCCTGTCACTTCGCCACTTTTGAGTTTTTCAATAGAGCGGTATTCACCATAGATAGTCAGTTTTAGTTCAACTTGACGCTGCTTCATAACATTTTGCAGCGCTGGCAGTAGCCATGTTGCAAGGCTATCTGCATTAGTCGCTAAAGAGAGTTGCACAGGTCGCGTACTGGTATCATTTTTTAGTTCGGGGAGAATTTCATGCTCTAGCAAGCGTACTCGCCGATAAAGACCCAACAATTTTTTACCAATTGGCGTTGGCTTAGGTGGCTGGCTTCGAATTAAAACAGGCTGCGCGAGAAACTTCTCTAACTGCTTGATACGTTGAGAAATGGCGGATTGAGAAACAAATAAATGCTCGGCAGCACGCTCAAAGCTACCCTGATAAACTATAGCGTCTAATGCCTCAATCCATTTGTAATCTAACCCTCGCATACCTTTCCTCTCACTCTTGATCAAACGCCTCCCGTTAAATTAGTCTATCTAATGTAAGATTAAAATCATTAATTATACTTATTTAGATAAACGCTTTATCTTTCCCTTTTCTGTAAATGTATTTGTTATTTTGAAGTGAGGTGAAGTGTGAGCTTGTGGGTTCTATTGCAAGGTTTTGGTTTAGGAGCATCAATGATCATTCCGATCGGCGCGCAAAATGCGTATGTTTTGAATCAAGGCATAAAGCGTAACCACCACCTAACAACCGCCACTATTTGTAGCGTGCTAGATATGATTTTCATCTCTCTAGGTATTTTTGGTGGTGGTGCAATTCTGTCTCAAAATGAAATCTTACTGACGTCGGTGACACTTGGTGGTATTGCTTTCTTGAGCTTCTATGGACTGCTCTCACTAAAAAGTGCTTTTAAGCCAGAGAGTGAATCGGAATCAAAAGGGGAGATCGTAGCTCGAGGTCGTCGAACGGTTATTCTAGGTGCGTTAGCCGTCACTGTGCTTAATCCGCACTTATATTTAGATACTGTCGTTATTCTAGGTTCGATCGGTGGACAATTTGAAGGCCATGATCGCATTGCTTTTGCACTAGGTACGATTATGGCTTCCTTTGTTTGGTTCTACACTTTATCGATAGGAGCAGCCAAACTAGGTCCAACACTCTCTAAACCAAAAGTGAAAAAAACCATCGACATTGCAATCGCAATGATGATGTTCACAATCGCATATATCTTAGCGAGTGAGCTTATTGATAAGTATTGGTAATCACCAGGTAGTAAGGCAGCAAAGACATGGAGTCACTAAAACGTATTTATAACAACAATAGAGAGCGATTCAACGCGCTCTCTATTCCTTTTCGGGAATGGCAGCACGAAGCCATCTTAGACTTTGAGACAGATATACGCATTGCGAGAGAGCTTGGTTGGACGGGTACGCATACCAAAAGCCTCTTTTTAACACTCAAAGGACAAGGTTACGCGGTTTATCTGACAGATAAGGACTCGCGCCTCGATGCCAAGCAGATTAAAGCGATTACAGGTAAACGTCCCTCTATTTGTAATGACGATGAAATGGTCGAAGTGTTAGGTTGCGTACCCGGCGCGGTTTGCCCAATAGGCTTACCGGAATACATCACTATCATTGTTGATACCAATCTCTATCAACATCAAGAGTTGCTCTATACGCCTGGCTTACCTGAGTTCACATTTGGATTTGCAGGTAAACATCTAAAACGCCTCTTACTTGCTGGTCATCACACCCTTTACGAAATATAAAAAAGCGAGGCCTATTGGCCTCGCTTTTGAATATCGACTGCTTTTGATTAAGCGTCGACTTTGTTCAGGTGAACATCCATTTGTGGGAATGGAATCTCGATACCATTTTCATCCAATGCTTCTTTAATACCTTGCATTGCATCAAAGTATACGCCCCAGTAATCTGCAGTTTTCACCCATGGACGAACCACAAAGTTAACTGAAGAGTCTGCTAACGTAAGTACACCAATTGTGATATCTGGGTCTTTCAAGATACGTGGATCTTTCTCTAGCGTCTCACGAATCACTTTCTTCGTTAGTTTAAGGTCTGCTTTGTATGAAACACCAATCACTAGGTCGACACGTCGTGTCGCATGGCGAGAGTAGTTAGTAATGGCACCGCCGATAACTGAAGAGTTAGGCACAACAACCATTTTGTTGTCTGGTGTTTTTAGAACGGTTTGGAAGATTTGAATTGCTTCAACACTACCCGCCACACCACCGATTTCTACGTAGTCGCCTGATTTGAATGGACGGAACGCAACAATAAGTACGCCTGCTGCAAAGTTTGATAGTGAACCTTGTAGTGCAAGACCAACAGCAAGACCTGCCGCACCAATCACAGCAACAACAGAAGCGGTTTGAACTCCTAATCGACCAAGAGCCGCGATTAGCACGATTACAAATAGCAAGTAACGAACAAGACCGTGAATAAATTCAACGACGGCCTTATCCATGTTTTTCTTTTCTAGTACTTTAGAAACACTACCAGCGACTGCCTTAACGATAAGATTACCGATAAACAGAATAAGCAGCGCAGAGATAATGTTCACACCGTACTGAACCAGTAGATCTGAATTGTTTGTCAGCCAAGTTTCAGCCTGAGTTAGACCATCCGTTAAAGTGGTATCGATACCCACCGATTCACCTGCCATAATTCTTATCCTCAAAAATAAAGAGATATAAATCCAATTGCCGTTAATTTATGAACCTTGTTTTTTAAAGGCTCTTTTCTAAAACAACATCCCTATTGCTCCACTGAACAGTGTCAGATTTTTGGCACAATATCCCAACTCTGACTTTTTTCAAAGTCAGAGTTTCGCAAAGATATGCAAAACAAGACTTTATCAGAGCTTTCTGACACTGACTTGTTACAGGTTACGCAATGCACTCTGATTTCGCCACTCTTAAGACTGATATTCCCATGTTTTCTTTAAAAAAACGTTAAAGGTGAGATATCTCACTAGCAAATACAATCTAACGCATAAAAATATTGGGAGAAAGCAGCAGGGAAGAAAGTGATAGACATAAAAAAACCCGCTCAAAGAGCGGGTTTTTAAGTAACTTAATCAGTAACGATTATAGTACGTCAACTGCGTTAAGGTCAGCAAATGCTTGCTCTAGACGAGTAACCATTGAAGCTTGGCCTGCACGTAGCCATACGCGTGGATCGTAGTACTTCTTGTTTGGTGCATCTTCACCAGTTGGGTTACCGATCTGACCTTGTAGGTAATCGTGGTTTTCAGCTTCGAACTTACGGATACCATCCCAAGTAGCCCACTGTGTATCAGTATCGATGTTCATTTTGATCACACCGTAGCCGATAGATTCACGGATTTCTTCTAGAGAAGAACCTGAACCGCCGTGGAATACGAAGTTTAGAGAGTTCGCTGGAAGACCGAATTTCTCAGAAACGTGCGCTTGAGAATCACGTAGGATAGTTGGAGTTAGTACAACGTTACCTGGCTTGTATACGCCGTGTACGTTACCGAAAGATGCTGCGATAGTGAAACGGTGGCTGATTGCGCTTAGTTTCTCGTATGCGTATGCAACGTCTTCTGGAGAAGTGTATAGTTCAGACGCATCCATATCAGAGTTGTCAACACCGTCTTCTTCACCACCAGTACAACCTAGTTCGATTTCTAGAGTCATGTTCATTTTAGCCATGCGCTCTAGGTACTTAGCAGAAATTTCGATGTTCTCTTCTAGAGACTCTTCAGAAAGGTCGATCATGTGAGAAGAGAATAGTGGCTTACCAGTTTGCGCGAAGTACTCTTCACCAGCGTCTAGTAGACCGTCGATCCAAGGAAGTAGTTTCTTAGCTGCGTGGTCAGTGTGTAGGATTACTGGAACACCGTAAGCTTCAGCTACAGCGTGAACGTATTTCGCACCAGCAACAGCACCTAGGATTTGAGCTTCTTGACCTTCAAGTTTTAGACCTTTACCAGCAAAGAAAGCAGCGCCACCGTTAGAGAACTGAACGATAACTGGAGCTTTAACTTTTGCAGCTGCTTCAAGTACTGCGTTTACAGAGTCAGTACCCACACAGTTTACTGCTGGAAGTGCAAAGCTGTTTTCTTTTGCAACTTCAAATACTTTCTGAACGTCATCGCCAGAGATAACACCTGGTTTTACGAAGTCGAAGATCTTAGACATGGATGTAATCCTATTTATCTGTCGTTTTTAAACAAAACTTGTTAAGTTGAAAATCTTGCAAACGTTTGCTCACAACTGAGGCTATTCTAGCAGAGTTCCTCACACGTTGCAGCAAACAAGAAAGCGGGAGAATCACTCCCCCGCTTTGCTTTAATTACTTAGCGCGTGCTTCTAGCATTTCTACTGCTGGAAGAACTTTACCTTCTACGAACTCAAGGAAAGCGCCGCCGCCAGTAGAGATGTAAGATACATCCGCTTTGATACCGAACTTGTCGATAGCCGCTAGCGTGTCACCACCACCAGCAACAGAGAAGCCTTCAGAAGCTGCGATAGCTTCAGAGATACCTTTAGTACCTGCTTCGAAGTTCTTGAATTCGAATACGCCTACTGGACCGTTCCATAGGATAGTCTTAGCGTTTTTAAGGATTTCAGCTAGTTCAGCAGTTGAATCTGGACCAAGGTCGAAGATCATGTCGTCGTCTTGTACTTCAGAAACGTGCTTGATTTCAGCTTCTGCGTTCTCGTCAAATGCTTTCGCACATGCAACGTCAGTTGCTACTGGAATTGCACACTCGTCCATTAGCTTCTTAGCTGTTTCAACTAGGTCTGCTTCGTATAGAGACTTACCAACGTTGTGGCCAGCAGCTGCGATGAATGTGTTAGCAATACCACCACCAACAACGAGTTGGTCAGCGATTTTAGATAGAGACTCAAGAACAGTTAGCTTAGTAGAAACTTTTGAACCACCTACGATAGCAACCATTGGACGAGCAGGCTTGTCCATTGCTTTGCCTAGCGCTTCTAGTTCGTTTGCTAGTAGAGGACCAGCACATGCTACGTCTGCGTGCATGCCAACGCCGTGAGTAGATGCTTGAGCACGGTGAGCCGTACCGAATGCGTCCATTACGAATACGTCACATAGTGCTGCATATTTCTTAGATAGCTCTTCGTCGTTTTTCTTTTCGCCTTTGTTGAAGCGAACGTTTTCAAGAACAACAAGTTCACCCGCATTTAGCTCTAGGCCATCTAGGTAGTCTTTTGCTAGCTTCACTTCGCAATCTAGTGCGTCGTTTAGGTAGTTAACAACTGGTTGTAGAGAGAACTCTTCAGCGTATTCACCTTCAGTTGGGCGACCTAGGTGAGACGTAACCATTACTTTAGCGCCTGCTTCTAGGCAGTGCTTAATAGTTGGAAGAGATGCGATGATACGTGCATCCGAAGTTACTTTACCGTCTTTTACTGGCACGTTTAGGTCAGCACGGATAAATACACGTTTACCTGCAAGATCCAGGTCAGTCATCTTGATTACAGACATGATGTGTCCTCTCAAATATTTAATAATTAAAGTTTTTGAAAACTCGGCAACCCTGCCAAGCCTGTTAATTCTTCAAACTGGTTATAGATATGGAGATATTATGGATTTATTTCAAGGCTTGAAATAAAAATTCTCCATCACTTCTTCGTCATTACTGTTCCACTTGCGAAGAAGCTTGCATTGCTAAGGCAGTATCCAGCATCCGGTTAGCAAAGCCCCATTCGTTGTCGCACCAAACGAGCATTTTTACGAGTTGCCCGTTACTCACTCTAGTCTGGCTTCCATCCACAATCGCACTATGGGGGTCGTGGTTAAAGTCGATGGAAACGAGTGGCGATTCAGTATAGTCAACAATGTTACGTAATGTACACTGAGATGCGTTAACAATGGTTTGATTTACGTCATTAACTTTCACATTTGTACTAATTGTGACACTTAAATCCATTGCAGTGACGTTAACCGTTGGAACACGAACAGAAATTGCTTCGAATTTGTTGGAAAATTTCGGGAAGATTCTTTCAATCCCCTTATGCAACTTAGTGTCCACCGGAATAATAGATTGGCTTGCAGCGCGGGTACGGCGTAAGTCGTTATGATACGCATCAATTACTTGTTGATCGTTCATGGACGAATGAATTGTGGTAATGGTGCCAGACTCTATGCCGAAGGCTTCGTCTAATACTTTAATGATGGGAACGATACAGTTGGTGGTGCAAGAGCCATTGGAGACAACACGGTGCTCGTCTTTCAGAGTTTCGTGGTTCACGCCATAGATAATCGTATTATCTAGGTCGTTTGCGCCCGGGTGCGAAAACAGTACTTTCTTCGCGCCAGCTTCTATATGCGCTTGCCCATCCGCTTGCGAACCAAATACGCCAGTGCAATCCAAGACGATATCAACTTCTAAATCACGCCAAGGAAGTAATTCGATTTCGGAGAGGTGGAGAATGCGAATGGAATCATATTCACCGCTGTCATGATGAACATGCAAATGTTCTTGGTCATGGGAAATTTTTTTACCAAAGCGACCATGACTGGTGTCATATTGCAGTAGGTGTGCCATCGCCTCTGGCTGTGCTAGTTCGTTAACCGCCACAACCTTGATCTGCTGGTGTTTTCCGCTTTCATACACCGCTCGCAGAACATTACGACCTATACGTCCAAATCCATTGATCGCAACCTTTAGCATTTATCCTTCGCCCTACCAAAAATTTCGTGTCACAGATACTACCTGATCAGGCTGACAAACGCACCTGTTGAATCACAGTAAAGCAGGATTAAAAAAGGTCGAGACTATGCTCGACCTTATTACAACGATAGATAATTAAAATGCGACGTCTAAACCTAACCAGTAGCGACGACCATCTTCAATATATCCGTATTCTTCGTAACTGATTTCCTCGTCTAGCAAGTTATAGATAGCGCCTTTAATACGAGTATTGTCGGTTAACTGGTATGTCACACCGGCGTCCACAAAGGTATAAGCTGGTTCTACAATACTGTTTCTTGATGGGCCAGTAACCGGATCCATTTCTTTACCTCGGTACGTGACTTTCGCCCAGCTCTCTAGATCTGTTGTCGTTTGCCAAGTCACATCCACATTAAACAGATGCTTTGGTAACTGCTGCAGCGGCATACCTTTGTATTCACCTGTTTTTTGCTCTGAGTCGGTAAATGTGTAGCTCGAGCTAAGGTAAATGGTTTCCGTTAACGGCGATGCTAAGGTCGCTTCAATACCTTGTGTGACGGCTTCATCCACGTTAATACGGTACGTTGGATCTGCGCCCCATTGGTTTGGACCATCAGTACAGATAGTGTCTGGACAAACAACACGTGTGATCTTGTCTTTGAATTCGTTATGGAACGCTGTCAAAGAGACATCTAAGCCAGAATCACCTTGATACAAGACGCTGATTTCTTTGTTTAGCGACGTTTCAGGGTCAAGATCTGGGTTACCGTAGATATTACCGCCACCACTGACTTGCGCCCAGCCAGGAGTAATTTCACGTAATTGTGGAGAACGGAAACCTGTTGCCACACCGCCTTTCACCGTCCAAGACGGATCAACTCGCCATACACCGTAAACACGTGGACTAAAATGCGCGCCATAGTTTTCGTCATGATCTAGACGGCCGCCAAGCGTAACGCTAAACGGATCAGCAATTCTCCATTCATCTTCAATGAAAACAGCCCACTGCGTATTCGATGTTTCAGTCTTCGATGACGCTTTGTTGGAGGTGAAATCCTCAAGCTCTGCATGAGTAGCGTCCACACCCGTCGTCAACGTATGGTTTCCAATACCAGTCACCAAGCTCGATTTGAACGTGGTGTTGGTGATCGTCATCTCACGAGATTTGTTCTCGCTCTCTTCTCGCTGTAAGTAAGTATCTGAAATTCCCACCGAATCCCAATCACCGTTGTGGCTTACCGTTACGTAATTACGACGATATTCATTCAGTGAGTCTTCACACCCACCACGACACCCTGTGGTCGGCACTGAAAGGCCCACATTGCCACGACGACTTTGTGCCGACGTGCCGCCCTCTAATTGCACCGAGTGGCGATCATTAATCTGGTAAGTCAGTTTTGAAGAGATACTCTGCATATCTTTATCTTCATAACCGTATTCGATGTCATCTTCTTCTCTGGTTGTGTACTGACCATATACTTGGAGAGATAAATTTTCAGCCAACGGACCATTAACGAAAAAGTTCGCGCTCTGCTCTCCCCCTGAGCGACTATTCTCTTGTAGTACCGTGCCCAGTTGAACATTACCCGTCCACTCTAGCGCATCTTTTCGTGTGATGACGTTAATCACACCACCAATCGCATCAGAACCGTAAAGCGTCGACATTGGGCCACGAATAACTTCGATTCGCTCAATCGCTTGAAGAGGAGGTAACCAACCTTGTTCGATACCAGGGCCGTCACTATTTGGACGAGTTTCACGCGTACTTTGACGTTTACCATCGACCAGTATCAAAGTGTATTTAGAACCCATACCACGGATACTAATGTCGGTGGTATCACCACCACCTGTCACGACAACACCTGGCACACTTTTTAGTGCATCAGTCACATCGCGGTAATAACGGGAGTCCAACTCCTCACGTGAAATCACACTAATACTTGCAGGCGCGTCCGCTTGAGATTGCTCATAACTTGATGCAGTTACAACCACTGTTTCCATTTTAGAAACTGCATCATTGGCAAAAACATGAGGGACACTGACGAAGGCTAAAATACCAGTTGCGGTAATAACTGGCAGTCTAAGAGTAGACATCTACATCTCCATAATTGATAATGATTATTATTTTCGAAAGTGAATTATTCACAAATAGAATGAGATGCATAGTGAGAGTTATGGAACGGTTCTTTCCATTTATGGAACTCGTACATAACGCAGTAAGGAGTAAAAGAAATATGCACGACTTAGCATCAATTAGAGCCTTTGATGCGCTCAATCAGCATAAAAGTTTGACAGCAGCTGCTAAAGCCCTTAATCAGCCAAAATCAACGCTAAGTCGTCGCTTGGCACAATTAGAAGAAGACTTCGGTCAGGCTCTAACCGCCAGACAAGGTAATCGATTAGTTCTGACAAGAGCTGGAGAAATCTTTGCCCACTACAGCCGCCAGATTCTTGAGTTAAGTGAAGAGAGTTATGATGCACTCCAAGGTTTAACGAACCAAGTTTCAGGGCCACTGCATATTGTTTGTCACACTGCCTTAGTTAGAAGCTGGCTCGGCGGCGTACTCAATCGTTTTCTTGCTGATAATCCCGATGTTAGAGTTCAACTTACCAGTGACTTTTCTGAAGCGCACCATGACCCAGATTTGTTCATCTGGCTCGGTGAACGTAAAGAGCTAGACTGGCGAAAAGAAGTGCTGGGGGTATTTCGCTATACGCCTTTTGCCTCTCCAAATTATCTAAAACAACATGGGCCTATACCGCACCCCAAAGAACTTGAAGCACATCCATGGATCGATTTTGGTTCAGTGCAAGAAAATGGATTGATGCTAGCACACCCTCAACACGGTGAGTTCTTTTTAGAACCCTTTGTTAGTCGGTTATACAGCGACAACATAGCAATGCAAATAGACAGTATCGCGAATGGTCATGGTATTGGACTGCTGCCGACTTGGACAGCATGCGGCTATGAGAAACATCACCCAGGGCGAATCACACCTTGCTTAGAAGGTTGGCTTTCTGAGCCTATTTCCATTAACTGCTATACACCAGCAGGACGACCACCACTGCGCTTATCCGTACTTTTAGACTGCATTCACCAAAGCATTCCACAAGGTTGGAAAACCTGACAAAAATAAAAAGGCCATCATAATGATGGCCTTTCTAACTTTAGCATCTAACAGTTGTCGTTTACGTTCGACTGTTTAGATGGTCCTGCAATTACGCTAGCAATTCTTTAGCTGTGTTCACTACGTTTTCAGTCGTGAAGCCAAACATCTCGAATAGCTGACCAGCAGGTGCTGATTCACCGAATGTTGTCATACCGATGATGCGACCGTCGAAGCCTACGTACTTGTACCAGAAATCCGCAATGCCCGCTTCAATAGCGATACGTGCCGTTACGTCTGATGGCAGTACAGATTCACGGTAAGCAGCGTCTTGTTTGTCGAATGCGTCTGTTGATGGCATTGAAACAACGCGTACTTTCTTGCCTTCTGAAGTTAGTTGCTCAGCGGCTTTCACTGCAAGCTCAACCTCAGAACCTGTTGCGATAAGGATTAGCTCAGGCTTACCTTCGCTATCTTTCAGGATGTAAGCACCTTTCGCGATGTCTGCGACTTGTTCAGCAGTACGCTCTTGTTGCGCTAGGTTTTGACGAGAGAAGATAAGTGCAGTTGGTGCATCTTTACGTTCAATCGCTAGTTTCCATGCAACTGCAGACTCAACTTGGTCACATGGGCGCCATGTGCTCATGTTTGGAGTTACACGTAGAGACGCCATTTGCTCAACAGGTTGGTGAGTTGGGCCATCTTCGCCAAGACCGATCGAATCATGCGTGTAAACTTGGATGTTCTGAATTTTCATCAGCGCAGCCATACGCATTGCGTTACGAGCATATTCCATGAACATTAGGAATGTTGCGCCGTAAGGAACGAAACCACCGTGCAATGCGATACCGTTGATGATAGCGGTCATACCGAATTCACGCACACCGTAGTGGATGTAGTTGCCAGAGAAGTCCTCCATTTCTAGAGACTTAGAACCAGACCACATGGTCAGGTTAGAAGGCGCTAGGTCAGCAGAACCACCCATAAACTCAGGAAGCATTTGACCAAACGCTTCTAGTGCATTTTGCGACGCTTTACGTGATGCAATGTTCGCTGGATTTGCTTGAAGATCGGCAATGATTTGGTTCGCTTTTTCTTCCCACTGTGCAGGAAGTTCGCCGTTTAGACGACGTTTAAGCTCTGCCGCTTCTGCAGGGTAAGCTGCAGCGTATGCTTCGAATTTTTCATTCCAAGCTGCTTCTTTCGCGGCGCCCGCTTCTTTTGCATCCCACTCAGCGTAAACATCTGCCGGGATCTCAAATGGGCCGTACTCCCAACCTAGGTATTCGCGAGCCGCTTGGATTTCATCGTGACCTAGTGGTGCACCGTGACAGTCGTGCGAACCAGACTTGTTAGGAGAACCGAAACCGATAATTGTTTTGGTACAGATAAGCGTAGGACGTGGGTCCGCTTTTGCTGCTTCAATTGCTGCGTTGATCGCGTCTGAGTCGTGACCATCGACTGCTGGGATTACATGCCAGCCGTACGCTTCAAAACGCTTAGGTGTATCGTCAGAGAACCAGCCTTCAACGTGACCGTCGATAGAAATGCCGTTGTCATCCCAAAACGCGATCAGTTTGCCTAGACCTAACGTCCCAGCAAGAGAGCATGCTTCATGCGAGATGCCTTCCATTAGACAGCCGTCACCCATGAACACATACGTAAAGTGGTCAACGATATCGTGACCTTCTTTGTTGAACTGTGCCGCTAGTGCTTTCTCTGCGATCGCCATACCAACAGCGTTAGTGATGCCTTGACCTAGAGGACCCGTTGTTGTCTCGATACCAGGCGCGTAGCCGTACTCTGGGTGACCTGGGGTTTTTGAGTGCAATTGACGGAAGTTTTTCAGATCGTCAATAGATAGCTCGTAACCGCTTAAGTGCAGTAGAGAGTAAATAAGCATTGACCCATGACCGTTTGACAGCACAAAGCGATCGCGGTCGGCCCACTCTGGGTTTGAAGGGTTATGGTTTAGGTGAGAGCGCCAAAGAACTTCAGCGATATCAGCCATACCCATTGGTGCGCCTGGGTGGCCTGAGTTAGCTTGTTGAACACCATCCATGCTTAGAGCACGAATTGCATTGGCAAGATGTTTACGAGACGACATGTCTGCTCCTGAGTACATTAAGCGAAACGAAAAGTAGGTCATAATTCTCTCAAAGCCCTGTTGGGTGTGCAAACGTTTTCCAGTCCAAAACCTCACAAATATTGCACCTTTCGCGCCAAATCGTTCGAAGTTCTTAAAATTATCAATAAATCAGGCAAACGTTTGGTTATAACAAAAACCAAAAAAGAGCTTGTAATTCGAGCAATCAAATTTAGAATAGACGTCTAGATGTAGATACACCTACAAAAATTAGTATTAATTTGCGCTGGAGAGTTTATCATTCCCCAGTTTTAAACCAGATATAGTGGAGCTAACATGGCTAAGCACCTGTTTACTTCTGAGTCAGTATCAGAAGGTCATCCAGATAAAATTGCAGACCAGATTTCTGATGCGGTTCTTGACGCGATTCTAGAGCAAGATCCAAAGGCTCGTGTTGCATGTGAGACTTACGTTAAAACCGGTATGGTAATGGTGGGTGGTGAAATCACGACTTCAGCATGGGTAGACATCGAAGAGTTAACTCGTGAAACCGTTCGTGAAATCGGCTACGTACATTCAGATATGGGCTTTGACGCAGATTCTTGTGCGGTACTAAACACAATCGGTAAACAGTCGCCAGATATCAACCAAGGTGTTGATAAAGCTGACCCTAAAGAACAAGGTGCAGGCGACCAAGGCATCATGTTTGGTTACGCTTGTAACGAAACTGAAGTACTAATGCCAGCGCCAATTACTTACTCTCACCGTCTTGTTCAAAAGCAAGCAGAAGTTCGTAAAAACGGCACACTACCTTGGTTGCGTCCTGATGCAAAATCTCAGGTAACATTCCAATACGATCAAGGTAACATCGTTGGTATCGACGCGGTTGTTCTTTCAACTCAACACTGTGACTCAATCTCAACTTCAGACCTGCGTGAAGCGGTAATGGAAGAGATCATTAAGCCAGTGCTACCTTCTGAGTGGATCAACAAAGAAACAAACTTCTTCATTAACCCAACCGGTCGCTTCGTAATCGGTGGTCCTATGGGTGACTGTGGTCTAACTGGTCGTAAGATCATCGTAGATACCTACGGCGGCGCAGCTCGTCACGGTGGCGGTGCGTTTTCTGGTAAAGATCCATCAAAAGTTGACCGTAGTGCAGCATACGCAGCACGCTACGTAGCGAAAAACATCGTAGCGGCAGGCATGGCTGACCGTTGTGAGATCCAACTTTCTTACGCAATCGGTGTTGCTGATCCAACGTCTATCATGGTGGAAACGTTCGGTACTGAGAAAGTATCTCACGACATCATCATTGAAGCGGTTCGTCAATTCTTCGACCTACGTCCATACGGTCTACAAGAAATGCTTAACCTTCTTCAACCTATCTACAAGAAGACAGCGGCTTACGGTCACTTCGGTCGTGAAGAATTCCCGTGGGAAGCGACAGACAAAGCTGCACTTCTACGCGATTTCGCTGGCATCAAATAATCAAGCCAAGCAAGAATCAATCAAGCCCTCGCCTATGGCGGGGGCTTTTTATTTTCAGCAACTTTTATCCAGCCATTTCGGCTCATACCGCCCTGCCCCACAAAGCAGTCCTGTTTCTCCCTCATTTTTATACCGAATAAATTTTAAGCAATTATTTGTAAATTATCCCATCTCCGCCAATAGTTAAAATATTGTTAAGTCCAATTTAAATAGAGACGTCGGATGCTGGCGACTGTGGAAGCAACACTTAAGTAAAGACATGAGTCAGGCATCTTTATGGCCGATACCAAACTAAGCCAATGCTCAGATGTAAACTTGAAAAAGTCGCTTCAAGTTTGACTGAACAAAAACCGCTGTCAGTTGGTATAAGCGGATAATGTGGGAATAAATCAAGGAGGAGTTATGCCTCGAACTGTTAATCCATCGGACTTCCACAACAAACGAAAGGAAGTGCCAGACAACGAATACGCCAGAACCATACCGTGCAATACGGTCAATCTTTCTGCACCTTTTCATTGGCTCGCATTAGGTCTGCATGATTTCGTGCGAATGCCGCTTATTAGTGCTTTCTATGGCATCTGTTTTATGGCTGCTGCGATAGGCATTGTTTTGCTCGTACAGTGGCAAGGCACACACTTAGTCGTCATGCCCAGTTTGATTATTTACATGTTAATTGGTCCGTTTCTCGCGCTGGGCTTGTATGATGCCAGTTGGGAGAGAGAGCGCGGACACAAAGCAAGCTTGTTCCATTCAATGAAAGCGATCGGTCGTAACTCAACATCTCAATGGGCGTTCGCCGTGTTACTCGCAGTGTGTATGATATTTTGGATGCGCATTGCCGCTCTACTTCATGCGCTCTACCCTTCTGTTCAAGGGGCACCTTTAAGTGAGTTCCTACCCTTCCTTGTCATCGGCTCTTTAGTTGGCTTTGTTTTGGCTTGTGTGGTGTTTAGCATTTCAGCCTTTTCTATTCCGCTCATGATGGAGCGTCGCGTAGACATGATGACCGCTGTATTTACCAGCTTTAATGCCGTGAAATCCAACATTCCAGCAATGATTGTTTGGGCAGCGATCATCTGTGGCGGTATTCTTATCGGCTTTGCGACCTACGGGATCGGAATGTTGTTTACCATGCCAATTCTAGGCTACGGTACATGGCACGCTTACCATGCCACCATCAAGAAAAAACACACACCATAATTAACTGATGCTATGATCTGGCCCTCGCAAATGCGGGGGCTTTTTTATTTGATTTATCGAGGTGAATTGTGGATATAGAACTCAGCTATAAAGCCAAGCAAGTGATGGCGGGCTGTATCGCGATGGCGGAACAAGCTTTCAAACGTTCTTTCCCGATTCCAACAATCACCTTCGACGTCCGTGGGAAAGCGGCAGGAAAAGCCTACCTTCAATTAAATCAAGTACGCCTAAACCCTGTTTTATTTCGCGAAAACACCCAAGCATTCTTAGATGAAGTCATTCCTCATGAAGTAGCACACCTGATTACTTATCAGGTTTACGGGCGAGTTAGGCCTCACGGTAAAGAATGGAAAAGCGTCATGGAAGCCGTATTTAACGTACCAGCCAAAACCACTCACAGCTTTGAAGTAAAATCCGTTCAAGGTAAAACCTTTGAGTATCGTTGTGGTTGTATGACCTACCCTCTATCGATTCGCCGTCATAATAAAGTGCTGCGCAAAGAGGCGACGTACTCTTGTCAAAAATGCCGCCAACCACTTAACTTCACCGGCATTCAATTATCGTAGCCCTTACCTCATAGTGTTACTTGCGTTCCCAAAATAAAGATCGAGTTGATCAAAACCTTCCCTTCGCCACTTATTGTTAACTTACTCATCACTAAAGCTATTTTATGCGTGTTATCATGAATAAAGTCATACTTTATAAAGACTTTTATCATGAAATACTTACTCTCTCTGTTGCTTATCGCGCTTTCTAGCACTGCGATTGCCGCGCCACCGAGCTCATTCTCTGCAGCCAAACGTGAGGCGGTCAAAATTTATCAAGACCATCCAACAAGCTTCTACTGTGGCTGTAACATTCAATGGCAAGGCAAGAAAGGCTTACCCGATTTAGCCTCTTGCGGTTACCAAGTCCGTAAACAAGAAAAACGGGCTGCACGAATCGAATGGGAGCACATTGTTCCTGCGTGGCAATTTGGCCACCAGCGTCAATGCTGGCAAGATGGCGGACGTAAAAACTGTAAGAAAAAAGACAAAACTTTTCGTTTGATGGAAGCAGACTTGCACAACCTAACTCCTGCTATTGGTGAAGTAAACGGTGACCGTTCGAACTACAACTTCAGCCAATGGAACGGTATGGATGGCGTGAGTTATGGTCGCTGTGAGATGCAAGTGAACTTTAAGCAGCGTAAAGTCATGCCACCAGACCGTGCGCGTGGCTCAATTGCTCGTACCTATCTATACATGAGCAAAGAGTACGGTTTCAAACTGTCGAAGCAGCAAACGCAATTAATGAGTGCTTGGAACAAAACCTATCCTGTCGATAAATGGGAATGTGAGCGTGACGAGCGCATTGCAAAAGTACAGGGCAATCACAACCCATTTGTTCAAGAAGCCTGCCGCGCACTGTAACCTCCGACCTCGAAGCGTTTCAATTACTGATATTGAAACGCTTCTTGCCCCTTGTTTTTTCGGTGCAAAGCATCCATGTTAGGGTTTAAGTTTATTCTCTTGCTGGAAATCTCATGCGTACCCCTCGAATTTATCATCCAGAAACCATTCATCAACTTGGCTCACTTGCTTTAAGTGACGACGCAGCAGGCCATATCGGTCGTGTTTTGCGCATGAAAGAAGGCCAAGACGTTCTCCTTTTTGACGGCAGTGGCGCAGAGTTTCCAGCGGTTATCAGTGAAGTCAGCAAGAAATCAGTTTTGGTTAACATCACCGAGCGTGTAGAAAGCAGTATTGAATCCCCTTTAGATCTGCACCTTGGCCAAGTCATTTCACGTGGCGATAAGATGGAGTTCACCATCCAAAAGTCTGTTGAACTTGGCGTCAATACCATCACTCCTCTGATTTCTGAACGTTGTGGTGTCAAGCTTGACCAAAAGCGTTTTGAGAAAAAACTCGCGCAATGGCAGAAAATCGCCATCAGTGCCTGTGAACAATGTGGGCGTAATGTCGTGCCCGAAATTCGTCCAATTATGAGCTTGGAAGAGTGGTGTAAAGAAGAGTACGATGGTTTAAAGCTTAACCTTCACCCTCGTGCTAAATACTCAATCAACACTTTGCCAACCCCGGTTGAAAAAGTGCGCCTACTGATCGGTCCTGAAGGCGGTTTATCGTCTGAAGAGATCGAGATGACTCGAGAATACCAATTTGAAGAAACGCTACTCGGCCCTCGCGTTCTGCGTACCGAAACAGCGGCTCTGACAGCAATTACAGCCTTACAAGTTCGTTTCGGCGATCTTGGTTAAACGGAGAAAAATAATGATCAAACTCGGTATCGTAATGGACCCAATCTCGTCCATTAACATCAAAAAAGACTCTAG
>NZ_JAWOVM010000048.1:0-35100 GCF_033339895.1 Vibrio sp. 1751 | reverse complement strand
ACGTTGCTGCTTTTTTCTTATTAACTCCTATGTTTGTATCCGCCCAGTCAAATTTTCGGCTGGGCTTTTTTTCGCCTATAGATTTGCCAAGCGCCTCTTTCGATGATTTGCCCCAACTCCATAAGCTAGACCTTAGTTGGTCACAAAAGTAACCATCCTGAAGTAGTTGATGTGCCGATCTGCAGACATAAAAAAGCCTCCCGAATGGGAGGCTTTACTAAACAGTGTGTATCTTACGCTTGCGCTTTCTTAGGCAAAGAAAAGTGCAGTAACGCGTAGCCAAGTAACGCGGCTGTCGTCGAGCCCATTAAGATACCTAGTCGAGCATAGGTATCAAACTCAGGGCTTACATTTCCAAACGCTAAAGAGGAAATGAATATAGACATTGTAAAACCGATACCACACAACACAGAGACCGCAAAGATATGCTTGAAGTTAATGCCTTCCGGTAACTTAGCTACACCCATTTTCACAGCTGCCCAACTAAAGGTGAAGATACCTAGAGGCTTACCAACCAGTAGCCCCAAAGCAATACCTAATGGCAGCATTGAAGTTAGGCCTGACATCGATACGCCTTCTAGCGAAATCCCCGCATTTGCAAATGCGAATAGAGGCAAGATACCAAATGCCACGTATGGATGAAGTGCGTGCTCCATGTGCTTAAGTGGGGAATGTTCGCCCTGTTTACCCTTAAGAGGAATAGCAAAGCCGATCACTACGCCTGCAAGTGTTGCGTGAACACCAGATTTAAGTACCGCAAACCATAAGATCGCGCCGACTATCATGTATGGCGTCAGTTTCGTTACTTCCTTCGCATTCAACATGAACAGGACACCAGTCATGATGAAGCCAACAAGCAGCGCCATGCTAGAAAGATCACCTGTGTAAAACAGTGCAATAATAACAACCACGCCTAAATCGTCGATGATAGCGAGAGCTAACAAAAATACTTTAAGGCTTACTGGTACGCGCTTACCTAGTAGCGCCATGATACCTAGAGCAAATGCAATATCCGTCGCAGCTGGAATGGCCCAGCCAGAAACCGCCTCTGGGTCGTTAGCATTAAACGCAACGTAAATAAGAGCAGGGGCTAACATACCACCAACCGCTGCAATCGCAGGGAAAATTGCGGTTTCTTTTGATTTTAGCGCTCCTTCAAGTAGCTCTCGCTTCACTTCAAGGCCAATAAGTAAGAAGAAAACAGCCATTAGGCCGTCATTAATCCAGTGAGAAACTGACATACCGAATACATAAGTATGCAGTACAGATTGATAAGTTTCGCCCAGCGGTGAGTTAGCAATGGTCATCGCAATTGCCGCTGCGATTACGAGAAGAATACCACCTGCTGATTCCATTTTGAAAAAGTCACGAATGACATCGTTCATGGTTTCGTCCTTATATTTATTATCTTAATAAACGATTAACAAAGAGTGATAAGAGTGTATAGCTGTCGAAAACTTTAGAATAATCGCTTCTTCAGAGTATAAACTTCGGTTTTTTCGATGTTAAGTTTACTATACATCGTATTTTCCAACATGACACTCAATTTTGATCGGAGATCGTATTTGTTTTTGTCGCACCAAATATTTATCAAGATGATGAGAAAATCAGCATAACACGGCTTGTACCATCATGATAACCCCGTACTTTTGAGAAAAAGCTAGGAAGCTTCGCGCACTAAAAAACCACCCGTAGGGGGTGGTTTTCTTCACAACTCAATAGCCTGTCAGCTGCATAAAGCCCCAAGCCTCATTGGAGCCGGAGGCTAAAGTAGGCCCTTCCCAGTAAGGTATTACAAAGGGTAGCCACATATCTGACTTGATAATGCGGGTAGTCAAATTAATTTGATGCTTCGGAATATTGATAATCCATTGCAAAGGTAACCTTCTTCCATTGGATAAACTGGTCACTTGCATTGGCTTGATACTGATATCATCGTCTGAGAGGTTGATGACTTTACCTGAGCGTGTCGACAACGTGCCAAACACGTGCGGTGTTTGCCCATGGTGACGATAACGGCTAACAGTTAATGCTCGACCATCATCTAAATTGAAAACAAACCAATCCCAGCCTTGTTGCCCCTCACCAATTAAGCCGCTGCCCCACTCTTTTTGCGCCCAAGCAGAACCCGTCACTAAGAATCGCTTACCATTTAAGCTTAAGCTGCCTTTTACTTTTAAAAATGGAGCACTGAAGCTGAAAGAAGCAACAGATTGCAACGCATGTTTAACTTGGAAACCTTTGTCTCCATTCACGACAAAGGGGCCGTTTGTCATGGTATTGAGCTCAAGTCCAAACGTATCAGTATTCACATTCAAGTTACCCGGGAAAGGCGTCGCACCGAGTGATCGCCAAGTCCAATTATCAATCCATAACCTGAAAGGACGATTGATCATACCAGCTTGGCCTATCCCTCCTCTAGCTACCCGTTGCTCTTTCCATACATGCGAGCCATGACTGACGACAACATGTGAAATGTACAATTGAGGGTTCTGCCAACCGCTGGTTTCTCGCTCGTCCGTCGCAACCCTGAAATAGCTCCATTGAACATTGTAGATCTTGCCTTGCTCATCTTTTAGCTTCGCAAAGTAGTGCCACCATTCATGCTGGTACTCGGGATGAAAGCGAAAGTCTGAGGGTAAAGAGACATGCTCATTAGGTAGTACAGGCTCGAAAATCGTTTGATTTTCACGCGTTAAGATAGAATCAAGTTCGCTTTCTCGTGTTGCTGTCGCCTCTAACCAAAAAGTTGAGTAAAAAGCAGCCCCAGTCAGAAAAGCGAACGTAACAACAATGAGCGTTGAAACCAACAAGCGTTTTTTAGAGCCCATTTTTTTCATTACAACGCGTCCCTTAATGACTTCATCGGTGTACTTTTGATCATTCTAATAACTGGCAATGCGCCAGCAACCATGATGGCAAGCATCGCCCAAGCAATGGTTTGAGCATACTCCCATGGAATCGTTTGAAGCTCTAGAGACCAGCCAAATGATTGCTTAATGATAATATCAACGATCAAATGTGCGAGCGCCAAGCCGAGCGGCACTGCAATAATCGCAGAAATGGCTCCGAAGACGAATAGCTGCAAACCACCTAATACGACAAGTTCTTTTCCGGACACACCCATGCACCTTAATAAGGAAAAATGCCGCTGCCGTGAAAGTTCTCCTGCCAACGTCGCAAAGAATAAACCAAACACTGCAATAATCAGCGTGATATTGCCCAAGGTTCCTGCTATCGCAAAGGTATGATCAAACACTCTCATTGCTTGGCTATAAATATTACCGTTATCAAACACACGATCTTGCGGAAGACGGAATACATTCTCTAAGCGATTTTTCAGCCCTTCTCCATTGACGTTATCTTTTAATACTACGCCAAGACCAACATTACCCGTACCTGCAAATGCATACAGCCAATTCCGGTGCGACATCATCACCTGGTTATATGGGTTTCCATAATCGTAGTAAACGCCTACGACTTGCCAATCACCACCAAGCGGTTCTTGCAAGTTAATGAAATCGCCAGGGCGGATATCCAGCTTCAAGGCCATCGACTCACTGACCATTAAGCTCTTGGTAGCGTGCAGTTGATACCAGTAATTTGGGACACCTAACTTGACGGTAAGTGAGTCTAACTCACCTTCAGAAGAGCCCGTACTCACAACTTGCAGAGCACCGTGCTCGGTCGGCATATCTTTTTCCCAACGCCACCAAACCGAGTTCACCTCTGGCTGATTCTGGAGCCATGCGCTCATCCGAGCGGCTGAATTGTTGGTCGGATAGATGTACACATCAGCGGCTAATCGCTGATTTAGCCACTTATCGGTTGTATCTCGAAAGCTTCCGACCATTGTTTCTACACCAATGTTTGCCGCCAGCGCTAACATAAACGCCATCGTAGCCACACCGCGATAGCTCATGCTTGCTGCTGCATCAGCAAAAAACCAACGGACACGAACCCAACGCATGGTATAAGAAAAACTTTGGAACATATGCCACATAATAAATGGCATAAACAACGCCACACTAACCAACATCAGCGCAATAATAGCAAAGCCGGTTTCTTGTGTTTTCGGGGCCTGATATACCGCTATTGCAGCGACACAAAACGCACACGCCGCAAGCGCCTGCCAAGAGAACTCTCTTCCAGCAAATCGCATTAGCGACAGTCGAGAAGAGAGGCGGATTGGTTGTGACTTCAGCAAACGGATTAATGGCCACAGACACGATATCAACGCACCCATCGCTGCCATGATTAGACTGTATAAGCTAGATTGCCATGACCATCCTATGGTTAAGCCTACGTTGGCATCATACAAATCACTCAGGCTCGAAGACACTGCTGGGATAAGCTCATTTGCTAAGATCAAGCCAAAAAAGTTACCACACGCCCACGCAATAAAGACGAGCAAAGACAACTCTAGCAATAAGGCTTGCGCTAACTGTGTTCCGTTAACACCAGTCTGTCTCAAAATACCTACCAAACGTTGTCGCTGGATGAAAGACAGAGACATCGCTTGATAAAAAATAAACAACCCGACCAAAAACGACAGCATTCCCATCGCGGTGAGATTCATATGGAATGCGTTAGTTAGCGACTCAAGCTCAGTACGCGTATTCCTAACAAGCGTCATTCCGTTTGGCAGCATGTTTTTCAGTGCTATTAGCTTTTCCTCTGGCATTTCACCACAAGAAATCGCAGACAAACCTGAGCTCCGCTTGAGCATACGCAACAACGATATATCAGTAACCAGCCGAGTACCCGAAAGCATCTTGTCCTTATCTACTTGAATAGGCCCAAGACGGCTTCCGTCATTCATCTCAATGAAGTCCCCATCCTGCCAACTCATGTAAGCGGCCAAATCTTGACTAACAAGAATAGGATAAGGAGGCTTCATTAGTGATAAAACAGGCATCTCACCTAGCGATTTTCCTTGTTGTAGTGGGATCATCGCGACAGGATCTATCCCCACCAACATCAGGCTCATATCGGTCTTGGCATCTAGATGAAGCACGTCAAACGGTGCACATTGATTAAACCCAGCTCGACGTAACTGAATATAGAAACCTTGAGGAATTTTATTGGCAGAGTGCTTCGTTCGGATTCGGTATGGCAAAGGATTAGAGAAAAGTTTTTCCCCAGTGGCATAACTTTGTTTTGCATGCTGGTTGATAGAAGTAACACCAACAAGGAGGGACACGCCTAAAGTTAATCCCAGCCAGACAAGAATAATTTGTAGAGGGTAACGACGGTAATGACCGAGTAGTGCCTTAACTACGGGCCATAACATGTAGCTGCCCTCCTTGAAGTCGAATCTTTCCTTCCATATGGGCGGCCACTTTTTCACTGTGCGTCACTAACAGCAAAGTACACTCCAATTGGCGAGCGAGACTCGTTAATAAGCGCATTACTGCTTCTGCGTTTCGCTCGTCTAGGCTACCAGTTGGCTCATCAGCAAGCAGGATTTTGGGTTCCATATAAAGGGCGCGAGCAATCGCCGCACGTTGTTGCTGCCCACCAGACGCCTCTTCCGGATAACGTCCTAGCAATGGCATTAAGTCCAAAGCAGAAAGAATTTGACGCCACAACTCTTTATCTTCCGGCAGACCTTTTAACTGACGACAAAAACGAATATTGTCGGCAATATTAAGTGTAGGAAGCAGGTTGAATTGTTGGAAGATATTACCAATATTGTTGCGGCGATAAAGGGTTCTTAAATGCTCCGGTGCTTCATGCATAGCAAAATTTGGAAACTGCACTTCACCAGAGTCAGCAGTATCTAATCCGGCGATTAAATTCAGCAGAGTACTTTTACCCGAACCACTTTCTCCCATCAGAGCAACTTGGTCGCCTTGCTGCAATGTTAATTCTGCCCCTTGTAATACAGGGTGAAACTCTCCCCCGTCTACATAGCCTTTACATAGGTCTGACAGTTTTAACATTGATTATGCCGCTCGGATGGTGTTTAAAAATTGGGATCAGAATCTACACTAAAATCCTGTTAGTAGAAAGTATTTTGAATGCTTGATCACACTATGGAAGTACAAATGCAACTCGATTCACTTTCTGTTGCTAATTTTGTTGACGTTTTGAGCAGATTTTTGCAGCCAAAATAAACTCTGTTCCTCCTTACTGGCCAATCAGGTTTTTCATCCATTTTCGGCTAACCATTCTTGGCAAGCAAATCGCCCACTTCACAACTTCTTCCGTCAAAAAGAGTAAGTAAACCCATTGTGGGTCCCAATTGAGATAAATCGCTGCAAATGCTGCGAGTGGAATCCCGATCACCCACTGCGCCAAGATGTCTTGATACAAACAAAACTTAACATCACCGCCCGCACGTAATACACCAACAATCGCCATCATCGGTACCGAGCGTAACACGACACCCAACGCAAGAATCACCATAAACTGTTCAGCTAGCTCGCGAGTGTCTGTTGTCAGTGCACTAAACGCATTAAGGATCCATTGATTTGACACTATCAACAAGACGGCGACCACAAATGCGATAAGCACATTCAAAATGACCGTCGCCCATGCTTGATAATAAACAGGTTCAAAATTACGAGCGCCGAGCTGGTTCCCGACTAGAACTGCAGCCGCATTCGATAAACCAATCATCATCGCCAATGCGATCGACTCAACAGGTGTCATTACGGAAAGTGCCGCCAAACCTTGTACACCTGCTTGCCCCATGATGGCGTGATAAGCAAACAGCCCACCAGCCCACGCCAAGAAGTTAAATGTGGTTGGCAAAGAGAGGCTCAAGAAACGCGTAATTTTATCTAAGACCAATCCTGCGCGTATATCATCCCAACCAAATGCGATTATGTGTTTTTTCAACCATAGATAACCAAACAAGCAACCTACTTCGATCGCGCCACTGATTACCGTTGCGATCGCTGCTCCCGTAATACCCAGAGCAGGAAAGCCTAATTGACCAAAAATTAAAACCCAGTTAAGAAAAACATTAGATAAAATGCCTATACCACTAAAAAAAGTGCTTAGGCCTGGTTGGTGCATCGCCCTTAGGCCCACCGACATACTGGCCACACATGCAACAGCAAACATGCTAACCGACGAAATAATGAGATAGCTGGCCCCTAGCTCAATCACTTCTTGTGAATCGGTAGTCAAACTCATGATGGGCTGTGGAAAAACAACAAACAAAGCAACAGCAATCGCAGCAAACATCATTGCGATCATCCATGTTAAAGCGGTACTGCGACGCACCCCAACTTTATCGCCAGCCCCCCAATATTGAGCGGTTAACAATGCACCACCCGTTGTCACCCCAACTAACATAATGGTGGTGACGAAAGTCGCGCGCGCAGCAACTCCAACTGCGGCAATTTCTGCTTCACCAAGTTGACCAAGCATAAGAACATCGACGAGGCTTCGGCTTGAAAACATCATGCTTTGCAGTGTAATTGGTAACGCGATTGCAAATAAACGACGTAAGAATGCTTTATCTGCGTGTATTGAGAGTTGAGAAAGAAAAGTCACAAGCGCTCCAACGACAACTTATTGATAGAATGGGGAAAGTGTCTCATGATTATACTCCGTGGTGTTTATTCCACCAACGATAAAAGGACAGATAATGAAAAAGGTGTTGGTGCTAGGCGCCTCGGGTTACATTGGCTCTCAACTTCTTCCGTTACTTTTAGATAAAGGTTACGCCGTCACAGCGGCGGCGCGACATATTGATTATTTAGAGTCAAGAACTCAGCCTCACCCTAATTTAACGTTAAGGTATCTCGACTTGGCTGACGCAGAGACCACGAAGGCTGTAGTGAACGATTTTGATTTAGTCTTTTTTCTCGTGCACGGGATGGCTCAAGGTGATGACTTTGTTGAGTACGAACTAAACCTTGCTTTGAACTTCAAATATGCGTTGGAACAAAGCTCCGTCGAGCATGTTATCTATTTGAGTGCCATTCAACCTCAAACCGGAAACTCTCGCCATTTAGCCGCTCGTAAAGCCACGGGAAAAATAATTCGACAGTCTGGTATTCCAGTAACTGAATTGCGTGCAGGCGTTATCATCGGCCCCGGCTCTGCTGCTTTCGAAATCATGCGTGACTTTGTCTACAACTTACCTATTTTGATCGCGCCTAAATGGGTCGACTCAAAAGCGAACCCTATTGCCTTGCCCAATCTCAACCACTATTTGTTGAAGTTAGCAGAAGCCCCCTCTCCAGAAGAAAGTCAAATTTATGAAGTTGGTGGGCCAGATACACTTAGCTACCGCGAACAGTTCAAAGTCATTTGCCGAATCACGAACAAGCCGTATCGACTGTGGTCGACCCCGCTACTTACTCCGAAAATGGCATCGTACTGGCTAGGTTTAGTTACCTCAGTGCCAACTAGTATCGGTAAAGCATTACTTGCGGGCTTAGAGCACGACTACATTGCAAACTCCAAAGCGATTGAAGAACGATTTCCTCAAACGCTGATCAGCTACGAGCAAGCGGTAACTGATACCATTCAAGATGAAGGCACATTTGTACGCAGTAATGTCTGGGGGTTTGAACCCGCAGCGCTTCGTCGATGGCAACCAGGATATGGCTATTACCCAAAACAAGCTGGAGCGAGCATTAAAACTAATGCCTCCGCTGCGGCATTATGGAAAGTGGCGCAAAAGATCGGGAGTCGCGAAAAAGGCTATTACTTTGCCAACATTTTGTGGCGTACACGTGAATGGCTCGATATCTTTTTTGGTGGCGGAAAACCGATTCGCGTTTCTCCTCCTGGACCAGAGCTTAAAGTCGGTGATTTTATTGACTCTTGGAAAGTGATTCGCTGCGATAATAATCAGTTTCTTTCACTGTTTTTTGGTATGAAAGGCCCAGGCCTTGGGCGTTTAGAAATTACCATCAAAGATCTCGGTGACGAACGAGAGCTGGATATTACCGCCTGGTGGCACCCGCAAGGGTTTCTTGGACTGCTTTATTGGTTTGCAATGATGCCAGCCCATCTTTTCATATTTAAAGGCATGGTCAAAGCCATCGCGAAAGAAGCAAACCGTTTAGAAAACAAAAAGCCCCAATAACAGGGGCTTCTAAACACTCAAAATGTCACTTTAGTCAGCTTTGAACGAGAGTGGAATTTCGGCTAACTGGTTGCCTTCGTTTGCTGGAAAAATAAGGTACTCGCCATGGTATTTCACCATCGATTTGTAGTCTGTTACCTTATGAACCATAAAGCCCGCTTGCACTGCTTTCTCAACAAACTCAGCATGATTGCCACGCACAAACCAACTCATTGGCTTTACGAGCAACTCGCCATCAAAACAGCTTTCGCATTGGTCTGCACATAACGCTAAAGAGTTTTGACCTTCAGTGAAGATTTGTACTTTGCCGCACCCAATCAGTTGCTCAGACGTTGAGACTTCCCAGCCTGCTTGCTCCATCAAATCAAGAAAAGACTCAATATCTGAATCTTTGAACACTTTGGAGTCTTCACCTTCAGGGAAGAATTGCGCATAAAAAGCAGAAATACGCTTGAAGATAAACAACAAACCAGCATCGTTCCCCTTTGAGCGACCTGCTTTTTGCCAACGCGTTAAGTCATCGCCCACTGTACGTCCGAAACGTTGTGATTTTAGCGCCTTTGTTACCCAACGCACTAAATAATGGTTATTCGCAACAGGGGCATTGGCTAACTTACCTGAGCGATGCTCTTGATCTAACTCTTCAAGTGCTGAGTTAACCAAGTTTTGAATTTCTTTGGTGTAATTCGACATTACGCCTTTCTTCCTAAAGTCCAATAAAACAGTGCTGAAAGCACAGAACAAGCAAACATCACGATGATCATCGGCCAAGCAACATTCCCGGGCAGTGATGCCACCAGCGCACCAACCAATGAACCGATACCGAATCTTAATGTCCCCGCTAGAGACGACGCCGTACCCGCCATTGATGGGTAACCACTTAAAAGCAGCGCCATCGCGTTACTACCTATCGTCGACAATGTACCGATAAACAGCACAACAAAAGGTACAATGCCCCATAATCCGAAGTCCATTAACCAACTTACGAATAAACCAATCCCCGCCAAAAGTTGCACGAACAACCCAAAACGAAGCATGGCATGGGAACCAACTTTCTTCACCAAGCGACCATTAATACTGGTCATGATGATCATCGCCACAATGTTCAAACCAAATAGGTAACCAAAGTGGTCTGGTCGAACACCATATAAATCAATATAAACAAACGAACCCGCCGTCAAAAATGCAAACATTCCGGAAAATGAAAACGCACCTGAGAGCATCAAACCGATCGCTTCAGGATTGGAGCATAATCTGGCGTAGTTTCTCAGCGTCGTGCGGAAACGAAGAGGCTGACGATTTTCAGGCTGTAACGTTTCAGGGATTTTCCAAAGTACGAGAAAAATCACGACTACAGCGAAAATAGCTAGTACCCAAAAAATGGAACGCCAACCAAACCAAATCGCGAGATGGCCACCGATCATCGGTGCCACCAACGGCGCAATAGTAATGACCAGAGTAACGAAGGACATTGCGCGTGCAAAGTCTTCACGGTCAAACATGTCACGCACGACGGCTTGGATAATGACCGCCGCTGCCGCGCCAGCAAAACCTTGTGCCGTACGTACATAGGTCAGCGCATCAATGCCATTTGTTGTCGCACTCACAACAGCAGCCAAACCGAAGAAAAGTACGCCTAAAATCAACACAGGTCTGCGACCAAAGCTATCGGCAAGCGGCCCGTGAATTAACTGGCCGATCGCAAAACCCGCGGTATAAGCCGTCAACGTAATCTGAACCGCGCCAGGCGCGACCCCCAAATCTTTCGCTATTGTCGGCATCGCAGGCAAATACATATCGATCGCCAAAGGCGTCAAAGCACCAATCGCTCCTAGTACCAGAAACAATAGAAAACTGATTTGGGATTGCGGAGCACTTTGAGCTTTTTCTGTCATTCTTTTACCTCTTGTTGGAGCCCTACCGTCAATACTTGCAGAACAAAGTGAAAATAACGGAAGTTCTCATATCGCTGAATGTAGAAGCCAAAAACCTGTTCTATCCAACGTTCGAGAATCATAAGGGCAAATATGTACCAAGGTGTGACCTTGACGAACTCGACATAGAAAAGCATGTGAAAGCGAAATGTGTTTATGGGAAACAAACACAATGCAGTAAAAATGATGGCGTTGACACCATCATTCCATTCACCGTAGCCGAAGGCTTTGCAATAAGAGTATGCATGCCTCAGCTAAATGCAAAGGCATATCACTGAGATAAGTAAGCACACCGGAATTGTCTAGGCACTAATTTTGGTAGGGAAATTTATTTTGAGCCAATTCCTACCAAAAGACTAGTTCCTATTAGGAACTAAAGAATTTCCCATGACGACAATTAATTCCAAATAGAATCAATTTCTTCTTGCGTGAGGTAGCGATAATCACCTGGTTCTAGTGCCTCATCAAGTTCGATAGAA
Source organism: Vibrio sp. 1751 (assembly GCF_033339895.1). Classification (NCBI taxonomy): domain Bacteria; kingdom Pseudomonadati; phylum Pseudomonadota; class Gammaproteobacteria; order Vibrionales; family Vibrionaceae; genus Vibrio; species Vibrio sp. 1751. The sequence goes on along the minus strand of NZ_JAWOVM010000048.1, from coordinate 23,632 downwards.
CCAATACGCTCACGATGTAAGTACTCAACTTTATTTCCTAACGCCGCGAACATACGTTTCACTTGGTGATACTTACCTTCCACGATAGTTAACAATACTTCATTCTCGGCCTCGTTCACGATTTCCAAACGAGCAGGCAATGTTGCTTCTGATTCATTGCGCAAAATGATGCCTTGTTCGAGCTTTTCCGCATAATCAGGCTGAATAGCATCGACGAGCCAAACACGGTACGTTTTCTCACACTTATGCTTAGGTGAGGTAATACGGTGAGACCACTTACCATCATCCGTAATCAACACTAAACCAGTTGTGTCGACATCTAATCGGCCCGCAAAGTGAAGGTTTTCAATTTTAGGCTCATCAAGCAATGCGAATGCAGTTTGGTTGTAGCCATCTTCATGTGAACAAACAAAGTCAGCAGGCTTATACAACATAATGTAACGAGGACCAGGAGCACCAATAACACGGTCTTCCCACATCACTTCCGCACCTTCAGGTACTTTAAGTGCACCACTTTTTTGAACCTCACCGTCTACGGTGATGTCTCCACTTTTGATGATCTTTGTTGCCTGTTTGCGTGTTGCACCCAGAGCGTCACACAAATATTTATCTAAACGCATGAATACCTCATTGAATTATACCCAAGTGATCTCTAAATCTTGGTTTAAAGGTCACTTGGGTATAAAAGTCAGGTATTATAGCGTTCCTCATTCGAATAGTTGAGCAATTTCACATATTTTCATGTACACACTTCGTCCTTATCAAGCCGACTCGGTTAAAGCCGTTATTCATTACTTTCGTAAACACTCGACACCAGCAGTGATCGTGCTGCCAACCGGTGCCGGGAAAAGCTTGGTGATCGCAGAACTTGCTCGCCTTGCGAAAGGACGAGTGTTAGTCCTCGCCCACGTAAAAGAACTGGTCGAGCAAAACCACGCAAAGTATGAAGGTTATGGTTTAAAAGGTTCCATCTTCTCAGCAGGATTGGGACGAAAAGAAACTGACCAGCAAGTCGTGTTTGCTTCGGTTCAATCGGTCGTACGTAACTTAGATTCGTTCAAAAACCAGTTTTCTCTGCTCGTTATTGATGAGTGCCATCGTGTGCCAGATGACAAAAACAGCAGCTACCAAAAAGTTATTACTCACTTACGAGAACTGAACCCTGGCATTAAGGTGCTGGGACTAACTGCAACGCCCTATCGTTTAGGAATGGGCTGGATTTATCAGTATCACACCCGAGGTCAAGTGCGAACCGAAGAGCCTCGATTCTTCCGCGATTGTATTTTCGAACTGCCGATCCGTTACTTGCTCGACGAAAACTTCCTCACTCCAGCCCGCATGATGGATGCGCCCGTTTTGTCTTACGACTTCTCTCAGCTGAAGCCCGCTAACACCGGACGCTACAAAGAAGCAGAAATGGACATGGTGATCGATAAAGCCAAACGTGCGACTCCACAAATTGTTGAGCAAATCATGCAATATGCGAAAGAGCGTCAAGGTGTCATGATCTTCGCTGCAACTGTTCGACACGCACAGGAGATACACAGTTTATTGCCAGAAGGCGAAACTGAAATCGTCATTGGTGATACACCTACGCCGGAGCGCGATGCGATCATCCAAGCGTTCAAGAATCGTCAAATAAAATACTTAGTCAATGTTTCGGTACTGACAACCGGGTTTGATGCGCCGCATGTCGATTTAATCGCGATTTTGCGACCAACAGAGTCAGTCAGTCTGTACCAACAGATAGTAGGACGAGGATTACGCTTATCAGACGGAAAATCAGAATGTTTAGTGCTTGATTACGCAGGCAACAGCTACGATTTATACCAACCTGAAGTCGGTGATCCCAAACCAGACTCTGACAGTGAAATTATCACGATTCCTTGCCCGGCTTGCGGATTCAATAACAACTTCTGGGGTAAGTTGGATAGTAACGGTTTCTTGGTTGAACATTTTGGCAGACGTTGCCAAGGTTACTTTGAAGATGAAGACACAGGCGAACGTGAACACTGTGGCTACCGTTTTCGTGCCAAATACTGCGGTGAATGTGGTGCGGACAACGATATCGCTGCACGAATTTGTCATGAGTGTGATGCGACGCTCGTAGACCCAGATAAAAAGCTAAAAGAAGCCCTTAATCTCAAAGATGCATTAATCTTTGAATGCACAGAAATGGACCTATCTGTATTTAAGTCCAGTGATGGTAAATCTCAGCTAAAGGTGACGTATTCTGGTGAACCATACCAAGGCGAAGGCAATGCGTTAGTTCATGAGTTTTGGACATTGAGTACCAAAAAACAAAAACAAACGTTTAAAGATCAGTTCGTACGCCCCCACTTAGCAGACAAGCATCGCCCTTTTGAAGAGGCTTCACCGACACGCGTTGTCGCTAATCAACATCGTTTCCGTTTGCCTCAGTTTGTTATTGCTAGAAAATCTGGTCGCTTTTGGAAGCTGCGAGATAAAATTTTTGAAGATGAGTTGAAATAACATCGACAACACATGGCAAAACTTAATTAGCTGATTCACTCTCTGTTCATCTATCTCCGATATACTGCGGCTAACGCTCCAGAAAAGGTTTGACTATGTATAAAGCAACGACTTCTCTACATTCTGCGTTACTTTTCGGCCTTATCACGACATTCATGTGTGCACCAAGTTTTGCCAAGCATGGCAACGAGTACACATCACAAAATGGCCACGCCATCGTGCAAGATGTCGAAAAGCCAGGAACACGTATCGAATTCGATGAAGATCAAGATGAGGTCTATCGCGCGGTTCAACAAGGATATATACGACCATTTTCGGAACTTTACGCCGCAGTAGAAAACGACCTATACGGCCGCATCATCAAGGTCGAGCTTGAAGAAGATGATGATGCTTGGGTGTATGAATTGAAAATTCTGTACAACAATAGCGTCCTAAAAGTTGAGTACGACGCCGCCACGCTGGAAATGCTTGAGATCAAAGGTCGCAGCTTTAACAAAGCGTTAAAGCCGCAAAACAACTAAACTTGTCTAATACGTAATCCAGACGCGATGCGAAGCTTACTTCGATAAAAATCCAAACATAATAAGAATCATCAATATGAAAATACTTGTTGTTGAAGATGATCCTCGTTTAGGCGAGCAAATCATCGAAACATTAGAAAGTACCGGCTGGGTACCAGAACTGTCCCAAGATGGCATAGACGCTCTGTATCGCGCGACTTCGGAAGAATGGGACGCCATTGTTCTTGACCTCGGCTTGCCAAAACTGGATGGTCTTACCGTCCTAAAAGGCATCCGAGATGAAAACATTAATACTCCTGTCGTGATTCTAAGCGCTCGCGACACCCTAACGCAGCGAGTTGAAGGCTTAAACGCAGGTGCAGACGATTACCTAACTAAACCATTTGAAATGGTTGAGCTTATCGCTCGTATTCGTGCACAGCTGCGAAGAGCCTCTGGTAATGCCTCTCCTGTAATGCAAATTGGCGACTTGAGCTTGGATACACGCACTTCTAAAGTCATGTGGCAAGGGCAAGCGGTAAGCTTGACTGCGCTAGAGTATAAAGTGGTCGCTTACTTTATGCATAACCCGGAAAAAGTGATTTCTCGAACCGAACTCGTCGAGCACATTTACAAACAAGACTTTGATCGTGACTCCAACACAATCGAAGTTTTTATCGGCCGAATTCGCAAAAAAATCGCACCAAAGATCATCAAAACTGTCCGAGGGTTGGGATACCAATTAAATGCCGAATAGAAACAGGCTACCGTTGAACGCAATAAAACGACTGAGTATCAAAAGTCGCCTCGTTTTAGCGGCGATCGTTTGGTTAACGGCAATGATCCTCGCCGCTGGTGTGACGATACCGACGCAGGTCTACAACTATATGGTTGATGACACTCGCTCACAGCTCAGCATTTTTATGGATGAAGTCGCAGCACAGTTAGAAGTCGATAACACCGGGCATCTTTCACTCGCAGCTCAGCTATCAGACCCTCGATTTAACCGACCTTACAGTGGTTTGTATTGGAGTGCCTCTACAGAGGCAAGCCTCGAACGTTCTCGTTCGTTGTGGGACAAAAAAATCGAATACAAAGGTTTGGATAAAGATGCGTATGGAGCAAGAGGCGAAAAACTAATTACGCTAGAAAAAGCACTGTATCTTCCTGATTACGATGGTCCTATTCACATTATTATTGGTATTGACGAAGAGCCCATTAAAAATACCCTTCAAACGTTAATCGGCCAACTTTGGCTTATTTTGGGTTTATTATTCGCGGGCGTACTTACCGTCATTTTACTGCAAATTGCTTGGTCATTGAGTCCGCTTACAAAGCTACAAAAAGAATTAGCCGAGCTGAAGTCTGGTAATAAAAAGAGTCTAGAAGAAACCTACCCAAAAGAGATTTCTCCTCTAATCTTCGACCTCAACGCTCTGCTGTTCCATTACCAAGAATTACTAGAGAGAGCTCGCAATCATGCAGGTAACCTATCTCATGCACTTAAAACGCCACTTTCTGTTCTAAAAAATGAAGTTCAGACGTTAGAACCTGAGGCACAATCCCGTCTCCGAGCTCCAATCAATCAAATACAAGACCATATCGATTACCATTTGGGTCGTGCCCGTATGGCCGGATCGATGAACATATTATCAGTGAAGTCGAACCCAGCAGATCGTGTGGATGCTATCTCAATGGCGTTTGATAAAGTGTATGCGAGCCGAAGCATTACCTTAATTAATGAACTTGATTCAGAGCTGAATGTAGCAGTAGAGCAGACCGATCTCGATGAAATGCTAGGTAACTTGCTAGAAAATGGCTATAAGTGGGCCAACAGCATGATTCGTGTGCACTCCTCTCAGGATAAGGAAAATATACACATCATTATTGAAGATGATGGGCCAGGCATCCCTAAAGAGAAACTGAGTCAAGTAATCAAGAGAGGAGTTAGATTGGATGAAACAACCCTTGGCTCAGGTCTTGGTCTAAACATAGTCAGTGAAATGGCACACAGTTACCGAGGTCAATTAACATTGGATACAAGCGCTTTAGGTGGATTAAAAGCATCTTTAGTCTTACATCTCAGCCGAACATAAAGCATATAACACATAAACTTTGTTTTTCGGACCATGATCAGTAAACCGATGAAAATGAAGTCGATGTGAACAAAATCCAAGCAAAGCGTTAAAAGGGATAGCCTTCCACCCCGCTAAATCATACCTTTTTGTTGATTTGGATACGATTTGGGTTGCCCATTTATAAGTGGAATGATAGTATCCGCGCTCGCTTGAACAGTTCCTGTTTCAAGCTTTACCACGAACAACAAGGTCGCATTGTTGATTGTGAACATTTGATTTTTACTAATTTGAGAGTAAATACTATGAAATTCGAAGCAGTAGTACGTACTGAACTAGGTAAAGGTGCGAGCCGCCGCCTACGTCACGCTGGCAAATTCCCTGCAGTTGTATACGGCGGTGAAGAAGCAGCAGTAGCTATCGTTCTTAACCACGACGACATCGTAAACCAAATGGACAAGCCTGAATTCTACGAAGGCATCGTTCTAGTTATCGATGGCAAAGAAGTTAAAGTTAAGCCACAAGACGTTCAACGTCACGCGTTCAAGCCAAAAGTTGAACACATGGACTTCATCCGCATCTAATTCCCTACCAAGGAATTAATCGGATTAAATCCAAACCTTTTGCATAAAAGATAATCGGACTTACCAACCGAGACATCTAAAAAATTTCAAAACCCCGGAGTCTTACCACCTCCGGGGTTTTACTATATTTGGCATATAGCATTTGATTTATGAGCGGGCAATATACTTCACTAAAGTGAGATCGGTCAGCGTCATACTCTCAATCACTTCCGACTCTTCCTCTCCAGTACGCACAAAACCACACTTCTTGTAAAAGTTAAGCCCCTGTTGATTAGTATCCAGTGCTTTCAAACTGATCTGCATAACTGACGTAGAGAGCAAACGTGTCTCTAACTCATCTAACAGTGCACTTCCTGCTCCTTGCCCATAATGTAGCGGCGTAACGTAGCAGCATGTCACTAATGCCGTTTTATCTTCGCTGGTGTGGTTAGGTAACTCGTAACTTAAAAAGCCAACAATTTCTCCTTGCCTCTCAACTACGATCAATTGGGCCAGTTGCTCCGTCATCACTCGTGCCCACATCCTTTCTCGACGCTCAATCGTAAACTGCTCTATGTAGCTCTTTGGCATTAATCCTTTATACGCCACCTGCCAAGAATCAACGTGTATCTTGGCGATTTGGGCTGCTTCCTTTTTGAGTGCGTCCCTTACTGTGTATCTCATAAGCATCCTTTATTAGCGTTCACCACTTACAAATTCTTTTAACCCTACCCTTTAAACCAAAGCTCAAAGATAACAGCTACAGTCGCAACGCTTTACATTAATCCATTTCATTTTCATTAATTAAATGATAGTTCACATCATAATATTCGAAGAAGAACGATCCATTATTTACTTTTCATTTTGACTCATTAGGTTGAATCTATTTGTTTAAACACTCGAGTGTCAAATGCGGAATAAGCACGATAAGGTATCGGATGAGGATAAATAAACGATGCCTAAAGCATAAGGTTTCTAAACGATCGCAATTATAGTAAAGAGATAAATACAATTTTTGATAGAGTTTGGCAGAATAAAGCCATGATCAAATGAGTTTAAGCTCTGTGCTGTTCATTATGCATACAAACCGCCACCCCTCATCATCAGAGCGAAAATTTATAACGATTTGTGTCATACCTATTAGGAAAAACATAAACTTGGCAAAATAATCACCAAAATCAGCGTAATACTTCGCAAAAATGCGCATTGATTCACACAAACAACACACATTCAATTAACTACCTCACAAAAAATAGAGCTAGCTATATAAAATAAATACTAAATACCAATTCTGTTTATTTATAGACGTAGTTTGCAGGCTTATTAATTCATTTCTCCGATAGAAGTATAAATAAGAGATAGATCACTAAAGTTTCACATTAATTCCGTATATTTCACGCCGTAACAATAACAAAATCACAAAGAAAGGATCCCTTATGAAGTTTTCCAAATCTCTTTTGGTAGTGGCAGTGGGCGCTGCGCTAGCAGGATGCGGCTCAGACAGCGACAATTCTCCAGTAACCTGCGAGACTGCAGATTCTTGTACAAAGTTCACCGTTCTCCACACTAACGATAACCATGGTCGCTTTTGGCATAACAGCGACGGCGAATACGGCATGGCTGCGCGTCACACTTTAATCGAATCTATCCGCGCAGAAGTCGAAGCAAAAGGCGGTGAAACCATTCTGCTATCTGGCGGTGATATTAATACCGGTGTACCAGAATCAGACATGCAAGATGCGGTTCCAGACTTCGTAGGGATGAACCTACTTGGTTACGATGCAATGGCTGTCGGTAACCACGAATTTGATAACTCACTAGATATTCTCGATATGCAAGCCGAGCTAGCTGACTTCCCTATGCTGGCTGCGAATATCTATAAAAAAGATACAAACGAGCGTTACTTCGACCCTTACAAAGTATTTACTATCAACGGCCTTAAGATCGCTGTTATTGGTCTAACAACGCAAGACACTGCGAAGCTAGTCAATCCAGACAACGTATCAAACATCCACTTCGAAGACCCTCAAGTAGAAATCAAAAAGGTACTGAAGGAAATCGAAGAGAACGAAAAGGTAGACCTAGTATTTGCAACGACGCACATGGGTCACTACGAAGACGGCAAAAACGGTAGTGAAGCACCAGGTGACGTTAAACTCGCTCGCTCTCTTGAAGAAGGACAGCTAAACGCTATCATCGGTGGTCACTCGCAAAACCCTGTATGTATGGAACCAGGTACCAATGAGTATGCTGATTTCAAACCTGGGGATGATTGTGCCCCAGACCAACAAAAAGGCACTTGGATTATGCAAGCGCATGAGTGGGGTAAATATGTGGGTCGTGCTGACTTCGAATACTACGACGGCAAGCTTCACTTAGCGAACTACGCACTGATTCCTGTAAACCTTCTAGACGAAAACGATGAAGTTATCGGTGAACGAATTCAACAAGATGCAACAGTAAAAGCGTTACTACTGCCATACCAACAACAAGGTCAAGAGTTATTAGATGAGAAGATTTCTAATACGACGGGTAAGTTAGAAGGTGATCGTAACGTAGTTCGCTCTCAACAAACTAACCTAGGTCACCTACTCGGCGAGGCATACCGTACTTACAAAACGGTAAATGCTGACTTTGGTGTGATGAACTCTGGCGGCGTGCGTGATTCAATCCAAGATGGTGATATCACTTACCGTGACGTACTAACGGTTCAGCCATTTGGTAACTTCGTGACTAAAGCAACTATGACAGGTAAAGAAGTTAAAGAATACCTAGACGTGGTTGCGACGAAATCTGCAGGGTCTGGTGCTTACGCTCAACTAGATAACATCACTTTAGATGTAAACTGTGATGCTGGCTCAGTAACCATTACCGATATTAACAATAAAGGCTTCGATCTAAACGAAACGTACACATTCTCTGTAATCAGCTTCAGTGCTGCTGGTGGCGATAACTATCCAATCATCGATGTTCAATCTACACAGCTAACCGATGCATACGTTTTGCGCGAGTTCTTCGTAAACAACCCACAAATCTCTGCGGATAACTACAACAAGAACTTAGAGAACGTCAAGTACTTCAGTAATGGCCAACCAGTAAAAGGTTGTCCTGCAACTGGTAGCTAATACTCAACACCTTACCCCTGGCGCTAAGAGCTTTTACAAGCAATTTCGTCAGGGCTTTCCTTAAAACCGAAGCTTTGTGCTTCGGTTTTTTATTTTCGATAAATTACTGAAAACTCTCCACCTTCACAATATGTTCAAAAATTGTTCATTTGTGTTATTGACGCCCCTGTGTTGGGCTTCTATGTTTGATAAGGTCTTTTAAATATGCAGGTTCATCGGCTAAATTTCGCGAAACATTTTCAATCGCACAGTCAATGATTCTGAGAAAGATGTGAATGGCGTTACAAACACTGCTCTCAAACAATTTGTCTTTGGACTTCAAACGATGGTGATGTGCCTCCACGCGCACACTAATGAGCAGCGATCTGGACGTCAATGTGTTCAAACTGCTGCCATCGAGTTCTGGAGGTCAAAAATGAAACGAGCCAGCAATAGCTACAGACTCCAAATGATCAAAGAAGTAGTTACCCGTAGAGAGCGTGAAGCTTGTACGGATCCTATGGCGAGATACATTCATCAACTCATGGATGAACGCCCAACAAGTAAATTAGATGTTGAATTCAATCATCGATTTTCAGGAAATCACTTCGACGAACAAGCGGGAGGCTGGGTTAGCGACCGTTGGTCGATGAAATAACGCCAATTACCGCTTTATAGGGAAAATGGATAGGAGATTCCCGGTTCTTAAAGGACACCTTGCCGGACCGGGAATATGTAAAAGCCTAATCAGAACCGAAAGCGAAGGCGTAACCCACAGACTGAACAAGAGTTCTAGAATAAGTCTTGTTGAGGCGATGACTCATCTTGAAGCTGTTCTGGCTTCGTCTTCCCTGCCAACATCTTTCTTCTGTACCTTTGACGACACAACTTAATAACGTGCAACTGCTGAGCGGGGGTTAAGTTAAGCCAATTAAACCTTTCCTCTCTCTTTCTCATACACCCCTTGCAATACCCTTTTTCATCGGAGGTACATACTCCAACACAAGGGCTTGGGACAGTAAAAAACTCCAGTTGCTCCATACTAAAACCGCTCTTTCCATATTAGGGCGTATTGGCCTAGTTTAAATAATGAGAAGATTAGTCAGCAACAAAACTTGCTATATACTTCGTTATGTCAAAAACATACGAAACCATAACCTTATGCTGACAAAAACAGTGTTTTATTACTTATACTTACCGCGTTTATAAAAACGGAGTCTATAAAATGAAGCTTAGCCTAAAAACGTTAGTTACAGCAATCTCTCTCCCTGTTCTTATGACTGCTTGTGCTAGCAACGGTGATGATGTGAAAGAAATAACGGCTCAAGATTTGCAGCACCACAACTGGGAACTTGTTCAAGTTGATGGCAAAAATATCGTTCTAGACGAACACCAAAAAGCGGCTCGCCTAGAAATCGGTGAAAATCTAACCGCAAACGGCAACGCAGGTTGTAACAACTTCTTCGGTCAAGCCGAGCTGAAAAACAACCAACTACGCATCGAAAAAATGGGCATGACCATGAAGATGTGTATGGAAGATCAAATGAAGATCGAAAACGCAATGACACAAACACTATCTAACTGGAGCGATATCACGCTAACTAAAGATGGTCTTGTTCTGAAAAGTGCCGATCACGAATTGACGTTTACACTACGTGACTGGGTAAACTAATCCCAACTAAGTAAACCAGATAGTATCTTAAAGCAGCCAAACGGCTGCTTTTTTTATATCGATGAATCGTTAGTCATGCATGCTAAAGTCATTTAAATGGCCAACTTTCTTTCTCTTTTCGCCCTCAATTCCATGCTTTAGACATCAATTTTGCTCTGTAAAACAACCTATTCATATCTCTGGGGACAATAATTTTCAATTACTTGAAAGAATATCCTCAAACAAACGGTCCGCTCCTAAAATGACACCAAATTTGTCCTTTATTCGTTTTGCTTCACATTGAGAGTAATTCTTTGAATCAATGAGTGATTCCGTTTGGGATTGGCATTGATAATAGAGAGAGATGAATTACTATCCTTGTAACAGAGCGGAACGACTTGCGAAAACGTCAATAGAAACGAAAGCAAGAACCAAAAGACATAACACGGAATAGATATGAAAAAGCTACTCAGCAGCATTGGCATTTTAGCCACGACTTTTGCGACACCTTCTTTTGCCGATTCATCAGTGAATAGCGAATGGCAAAAAATCGAACAGCAAGCCGACGGGCAATCCGTCTACTTTCATGCTTGGGGCGGAAGCCAAGAAATTAATCGCTACATACAGTGGGCGAGTAGAGAGCTAAAATCACGTTATAACGTGACGCTAAACCACGTTAAAGTAACTGATATTTCTGAGACCACTACTCGACTTATCGCAGAAAAAGCGGCAGGCAAAAACAGCGGTGGCAGTGTTGATATGGTTTGGATCAATGGCGAAAACTTCAAATCAATGAAGGATAACCAATTGCTATTTGGTCCTTTTGTCGAAGGTTTGCCAAGCTGGCAATATGTGGATAAATCTCTACCAATTGATGTGGACTTCTCCGAGCCAACAGAAGGTCTAGAAGCACCTTGGGGAGTAGGACAATTAGTGTTTATCCATGACGAGCAAACCCTCCATAACCCTCCAAAATCATTCGCAGAAATGCTGAGCTATGCAAAAGCGTTCCCGAATCGCCTGACTTACCCTCGACCACCAGAGTTTCATGGCACAAGCTTTATCAAAGCATTACTCATTGAACTGTCTAACAACGCCCCTGAGCTGCAACAACCAGTTACCGATGACACGTTTGAGCAAGTCACTCAACCGCTGTGGTCTTATCTAGATGAGTTCCATAAAGTCGCTTGGCGCGGTGGTAAGCAGTTTCCAGGTGGTACAGCAGAAACCCTTCAGCTACTAGATGATGGTCAGACTGACCTGGCGATTACCTTTAACCCGAACGCGGTTTTCTCTGCGCAGTCGAGCGGTAATCTTGCAGAGAGCACCAAAGCGTACGCCATGGACGCAGGAGCACTCTCAAATATCCACTTTTTAGCGATTCCTTGGAACGCAAATGCCAGTGCTGGTGCACAAGTTGCGATAAACTTTTTATTGAGCCCTGAAGCACAGTCTCGCAAAGGTAACCTAAACATCTGGGGCGACCCTTCGGTACTAAGCAACCAATACCTAACTGGTTCGGCCAAAAACACTCAACAATTCAAATCTATCGCTGAGCCACATCCAAGTTGGCAAGCGGCGTTAGAAAAAGAATGGTTGAAACGCTACGGGAATTAGTAAGAATCCATGTTAAGAGCGCTGTATTTAGTCATTATCGCAGTTTGTATTTTGCCTACCATTCCGGGACTACTTGGAGTGGTGGTATCTGCGCTCGGTTATGTACCTCCTATCGGTCTACACCACTTTTCTTTTGATGGCTTCAATGCCGTCTTTGATTGGGAAGGTGTTTGGACATCCATCGGGCTTACTTTCTACTCCGCCATTTTCAGTAGCTACTTGGCTTGCTTCATCGCATTTGCAATTCTACAAGCCTCTTGGGGCAGTAAGTTTTGGCGAAAAATTGAAGTTAGCCTTTCCCCACTTCTCGCGATGCCGCACGTCGCGTTTGCAATTGGCTTTGCGTTCTTGTTTGCCCCAACTGGTATGGGCGTTCGTGTTCTCAACCAACTGTTTGGTTACGACCCGAATGCACAAACGGTGAATGACTTAGCATTGCTGATTAAGGACCCACATGCACTCGGTTTGGTCATCATGCTTGCGATTAAAGAAGTGCCGTTTTTATTGTTGATGAGTATTCCGATCCTTCAGCAATTGAAAGTCGATAAGGTTGAAAAAGTCAGTCACTCGATGGGCTACAGTTCCGCGCAAGCGTGGTGGAAATGCGTATTTCCGCAATGGTTAGCAAAACTTCGTTTCCCAATGCTGGCGGTATTGGCTTACAGTTTGTCCGTTGTCGATGTCGCCCTGATTATTGGCCCTACCAACCCACCCACGTTTGCGGTTTTGGTATGGCAATGGTTTAACGATCCAGATTTATCGCTCCTACCAAGAGCTGCCGCTGGCGCAGTAATACTGTTTGCGATCGCTAGCCTTTTGATTGGATTTGCACGCTTAATGGAATGGTGTATTACCAAAGGCTTCAAACGCTGGCAGTACTCTGGTCGAAACGGTTTTCGTTTACCCGGTAAAACCCTATTTTCACTGGTCGCGCTACTTGCACTTCTAATGATTCCACTCATGGTGGTGTGGAGCTTTGCTCAACGTTGGCGCTTTCCAGATTTGCTCCCAAGCCGTTACAGCCTGCGTTTTTGGGAATACGAATGGCACAGTATTCTTGGCACGCTGGAACAGAGCATGCTGATTGCCGTTATCAGCGCGACTGTCGCTCTAGCCCTTGCCTTGATCGCACATGAGTATCGCCTTCGTTATCGCTGGCAGGTGCCCGGTTACATCATCGCCATCCCAATGCTGATTCCTCAGCTATCCGTGCTATTCGGTATGCAAGTAGTGACGCTGTACTTAAACAGTAACGCGTATTTCTTTTGGGTATGCTGGGCGCATGTGTTCTTCGCATTCCCATTTATTTACCTCTCGCTAGACGGGCCGTGGCGCAGCTTCGATAACAGCTTAACTCGCGTCGCACTCAGCTTGGGTAAAACACCGATGCAAGCTTGGTTAAAAGTGAAACTGCCAATCCTCCTGCCTGCAATTGCATTCGCGTGGGCTGTCGGTATTAGTGTCAGCCTAGCGCAATACCTACCTACATTAGTTCTAGGGGCTGGGCGCATTAGCACCATCACAACCGAAGCCGTTGCACTATCCAGTGGTTTTGACCGACGTGTCACCGCTATTTACGCCATTTGGCAAGCTCTGCTGCCATTCTTGTTCTTCTCTTTTGCGATACTGCTTAGCCACTTGCACAGGAAGTATCGCCGCTTGTCTATAAAAGGTTTACTACTGAATGAGTCTTTGTCTCGAAAACCTCGCCATCCGTAAAACCAATGGTGACGCGCTTTTTTCAGCGTTCAACATGACCGTAGAGAAAGGTGAAATTGTTACTCTGATGGGACCAAGTGGTTGTGGTAAATCCACTTTGTTGGATGCCATTGCCGGGCACCTATCCGCCGAGTTCAACTACTCTGGATCCATTACGCTTGATAACGAAAAGTTGGATGCCCTCCCTGCCCATAAGCGTCAGGTCGGTATTCTATTCCAAGAAGATTTGCTCTTCCCTCATTTAACGGTGTGGGAGAACCTTGCCTTCGCGCTACCAAACTCAATCAAAGGTGAAGAGCGTAAAGCTCACGCTATGCAAGCGCTGAAGAACATTTCATTGACCAAACTAGCAGAGTCCTTTCCTGACCAAATTTCGGGAGGGCAACGCGCCCGTATTTCATTGACTCGTATGCTGCTAGCAAAGCCGAAAGTTGCGCTACTTGATGAGCCCTATAGCAAGTTGGATAAAGACCTGCGTGTACAATTTCGCAATTGGGTGGTCGAACAATTGCAGCAAGCGAACATTCCTACTTTGATGGTAACGCACGATGAAGATGATATTCCTGATGGCAGCCGCTGCCTAAACTGGCCGTGGGAGACAAATCATGCTTGATAGCCTGAGTATAAAGCTCATCCGCAAACCGCTGGCACTCAGTGCGACATATATCGATAAATGTGGCATCACCGCAAATCAGACGACAATATTTGGTTTTGTGCTTGGCTGTTTTGCCCTGCCTGCTTTGATCGCCGAACAGTACTTGTTGGCGTTGCTGTTTATTTTGCTGAACAGAATCTGTGATGGGTTAGACGGTGCACTGGCAAGGATTCAAGGCATTACCGATGCGGGTGGCTTTCTTGATATCAGCTTAGATTTTTTGTTCTATTCGTTGATTCCTTTTGGCTTTGTGCTTGCCAACCCAGAACACAATGCCGTTGCAGGCGCATTTTTGATTTTTTCCTTCATCGGCACTGGTAGTAGCTTTTTGGCTTTTGCCATCATGGCAGGAAAACAAGGCATCGATAATCCGGTATATAAAAACAAATCGCTTTACTACATGAGCGGCTTAACCGAAGGTACAGAAACCATTGGCTGCTTGGTTTTATTTTGTTTGCTACCGCAACACTTTGCCGTCATCGCGTATATCTTTGGCGCGGCATGCTGGTTTACTACTTTTACACGTATTTATTCAGGGTTTCATACGCTTAACGATCATTAATACTGCTTAGACAATCGCGTTTCCTTAAGGGACAGGCCGCTAAGCCACTGTTTTATAAAGCACCAAAACGCAGGTTAAATTGGGGTATATACTCTTTGAATGAAGAAACCATTCGGAGGCTATATGAAAAAACAGATCAATTTAGGCATGTTGCTCACCATTACTTGTGTGCTCGTGCTTGGCGGCTGTAGCTCACCTAACCCGTACGGAGATGCATACGGCTCATCCGACACTCGCAAAGTTCAGCAGGTTTACTACGGCACAGTAGAAAAAGTAGAACCCGTAACCATTGATGCCTCTACCCAATCCAATGCCATTGGCACCATCGCTGGTGCTGCCGTGGGCGGGATCTTAGGCTCAAAAGTTGGGGGCGGTTCTGGCTCGGATATCGCTGCCATTGGTGGTGGTCTATTGGGTGGCTATGCAGGCAGCAAAGCGGCTGAAGCAACCGCGAAAAGAAATGGCGTGAATCTGACCATTCGTTTAGAGGACGGAAAGATTATCTCTATTGTTCAAGAAGCAAATCCAAACATGATTTTCCAACCAGGCCAAGCGGTCCAAATCAATGTTTCTGGTAATGACGCTAGAGTCGTTCCTCGTTAATTCGGACGAACCAAACCTTTGGCCTGCTTTAATTCAAACACCTAACCCGCGCAAGCTTACATCACTGGCTTGTTAACTTGCGCGTTTCTTTTCGTATCAAACTTGATCGTCGTCAATGGAGCATCAATCTCCCACACCTTTCGATGTTCAAATGACATCAAGTTGCTAGCATGAGCCCATTCCAGATAACTTTGGGCTTGTTATGACTCCGACTGTTGACCACGTACTCCTTAATATCGCGCTAAACCTCAGCTCAAATCGCTCTCACGAGCAGCAATATCAAAATCTCATTGATGGGGTCGCGCAAGTATTCCCATGTGATGCGAGCTGCCTGTTTATCTTCGATGAGGATGGTTTTCTAACTCCTGTCGCGGTAAAAGGCTTATCCAGCTCGGTCTTAGGTCGTCGCTATTTCCCCAAGGCGCACCCTCGCTTAGATGCCATTATTCATAGCGGTGAACCGGTGCGTTTCGATGCCGATTGTTCACTGCCGGATCCTTTCGACGGCACACTATTAACTGAAGACCAATGCATTGATGTTCACGATTGCATGGGCTTTAGCTTGTATGTCGAAGGCCAACTTGTTGGCGCACTAACGATGGATGCACTAACGGTGGGCGCGTTTGATGGCATCGATCCTGTCGCTATCGAAACCTTTGCGGCATTGACCGCTGCGACATTGCGTAACATTGCTCAGTTAAAAGCACTCAAAGCGCAAAACCAGAAGCAAAAAAGCGTCACTCAAACCCTTATCCAGCAAGCCCGTTCTCAACATGGCGAAATGGTGGGTTTGAGTCCGCAGATCAACCAGTTACGAAACAACATTGCGACTGTTGCTCAATCAGATTACGCGGTACTTATCTTAGGAGAAACCGGAACTGGTAAAGAACTGGTCGCGCACTCGGTACACGCGCAATCTCATCGTAGCGATAAGCCGATGATTTACGTCAACTGTGCGGCTTTACCAGAAGGTCTGGCTGAGAGTGAACTGTTTGGCCATGTCAAAGGCGCATTTACAGGTGCTAATAGCCACCGTGCCGGTAAGTTTGAACTGGCAGACGGTGGAACGATTTTCCTTGATGAAGTGGGCGAACTGCCTTTGATTTTGCAAGCAAAATTGCTGCGCGTAATTCAGCAAGGCGAGCTGCAACGTGTAGGTAGCGATCAGCATTTGATGGTCAATGTGCGCATCATCGCCGCGACCAATCGACAATTAGAAAAAGAGGTCGAATCTGGCACGTTTCGAGCTGACCTTTTCCACCGTTTGAACGTGTTCCCAATCCAAGTCCCCCCACTGCGTGCCCGTAACGGGGATATTCCCGTTTTAGCAGGATATTTGTTGGAAAAAGTACGCCAACAATTCAATGCACCCAATCTGCACGTTCATCCTAAAGTGTTGACTCAATTGGAATCTTCACCTTGGTACGGAAACGTGCGCGAGCTCGAACATACTTTAACTCGCGCGGCTTTGCACGCCATTCAACAAGGCGCAAGCACGATCATGCTTAACCATTTCGACACCTTATTGGCTCTCGGTGATGTAAAAAACACATCGCATTATTTACCCAAAGAAAGCCAACCAATGCGAGAACTGATAGAAAGCTATCAACGTGATTTAATTGAACATGCTTTAAGCCAAACTGGTGGCGTTTGGGCAAAAGCAGCGGAGTTTTTGCAAATGGATCGCGGGAACTTATATCGAATGGGTAAAAAGCTCGGGATCAATAAATAACCGACCACAAGAAGTCGATGTGATTAAGACATCAACTGCGTTGTCTTAATTACATCAACCACTCTCCTAAATCTGATAAAATTCAATACAAATCAACAAGATAATAATTGGCACACATTCTGCTCTCTAGTGGTCAACATCACGACTATTAAAACAATCACTGGAGAACCCAATATGTTCTGTATTCAATGTGAACAGACAATTCAAACCCCTGCTGTTAAAGGTTGTTCTTTTGCACAAGGTATGTGTGGTAAAACTTCTGAAGTATCTGACCTTCAAGACGTGTTGGTTTACACACTGCAAGGGGTTTCTTTTTGGGCATCAAAAGCACTTGAATTCAACATCATTAACGATGAAATCAACCAATGGGCACCAAAGGCATTTTTCTCTACATTGACGAACGTAAACTTTGACCCTGAACGTGTCCTAGAGCTAACTTCTCAAGCGGCAACGTACAAAGCATTGCTAAAAGAGCAAGTAATGTCTGCTGCAACACTCGCCGATACCGAAGTTGCTGACATCCCTGTTGTTGCTCACTTTGAGCTACCAAATAGCGCAGAAGCAATCTTAGCTTTTGCTCCTCAAGTCGCGGTTAACCGTGGTAAGGACCAAGTACATGAAGATGTTATTGGCCTACGCTTACTTTGCCTATACGGCCTTAAGGGTGCCGCAGCATACATGGAGCACGCACGTGTTCTTGAGCAAACCAACAACGATATCTATGCCGAATACCATGAAATCATGGCGTGGTTGGGTACAGACCCTGAAGATCTTGGTGAACTACTTGATTGCTCAATGCGCATCGGCCTGATGAACTACAAAGTGATGGAAATGCTCGACCAAGGTGAAACAATGACCTTCGGCCATCCAGAACCAACCTCGGTGAACGTCAAGCCAGTAAAAGGCAAATGTATTCTTGTTTCTGGCCATGATTTGCATGACCTAGAAAAAATCCTGCAACAGACTGAAGGCAAAGGCATTAACGTTTATACCAACGGTGAAATGCTGCCTGCACACGGCTACCCTGAGCTGAAGAAATATCCTCATCTTGTCGGCAACTACGGCAGCGCATGGCAAAACCAACAGAAAGAATTCGCAAACTTCCCTGGCGCAATCGTAATGACGTCAAACTGCTTGTTGAATCCAAATGTGGGTCAATACGCAGACCGTTTATTCACTCGTAGTATTGTTGGCTGGCCTGGTGTGGCTCACATCGAAGGCGATGATTTTAGCCAAGTGATTGAATGTGCTCTAGCGCAAGACGGTTTCCAACACGATGAAATCGAACACCACATCACGGTTGGTTTTGGTCGCAATGCACTGATGAACGCCGCCCCTGCGGTTATCGACCAAGTGAAGCAAGGCAACATCAAACACTTCTTCCTAGTCGGCGGTTGTGATGGTGATAAAGCGGAACGCAGCTACTACACCGATTTTACGGCTGAAGCGCCAGAAGACACGCTAATCCTGACCTTGGCGTGTGGTAAGTTCCGCTTCAACAAGAATACGTTCGGAGATATCAACGGCATCCCTCGCCTATTGGATGTGGGCCAATGTAACGATGCTTACTCTGCAATCCAGCTTGCACTTGCACTGGCGAAAGAGTTTGACTGTGATATCAATGAACTACCACTCACGCTTGTGCTTTCTTGGTTCGAGCAAAAAGCGATCGTTATCTTGCTAACGCTATTTGCATTGGGCGTGAAAGGCATTTACACAGGCCCTACTGCACCGGCATTCCTAACGCCAAACCTAATCGCCATCATCCAAGAGAAGTTCGATATGCGCAGTATTGGCAATGTTCAGGATGATCTAAAAGCCATCCTAGCAGCTTAATAAACTTGCTTGTTACGCGCCTCCTTACGCGGAGGCGCTATCTATTTCGAACCAAAAATAGCCACAACCAAAGAGATTGTTATGTTTTTTGAATGGCAAGGTAACCAACCCGTCACACTCCGTTGCATCGACAAATACTTCGAAACACACGACACCGTCAGCATCAAATTGGCTGAACTAACCGAGTCACTTCTGTTTCAGTTTAAGCCTGGCCAGTTTATTAACTTAGGCGTGGAAATTGATGGAAAAATGGAGTTTCGTGCCTATTCAATCAGCTCGATCAATGAAGACGATCACCTTCAACTCACCATCAAACGAGTATCTGGCGGTAAAGTATCGAACTACATCGTTGACTCGCTGCTGCTTGGTGATACCGTTCAAGCATTACCACCAGCGGGCGAATTTAACTGCATTGACCATCCACCCGTTTTACGTGATGGCGAAACAAAAGCCTTGCTTATCAGTGCAGGTTGCGGCGTCACGCCCGTATTTTCGATGGCAAAACACTGGCTGAGTAATCAAGATGAAAACGACAACGATGTGGACATCGCATTTCTTCATATCGCACGCAGCCCAGAAGAGACGATTTACTACGATCAGCTAGAAACGTTAGACGCCGTATATCCCAACTTCCATTTAAAGCTGTTGCTGAAAAACCGCGAAGGAACGTCACACCCACAAGGTCGTTTGAATGCCGAATGGATTAAAGAGCTTGTTCCTGATTTCAAGCAACGCATCGTTTACCTGTGTGGTCCAAGCCAGTTTATGCAAGATGTTCACGGCTATTTGAATGATCTTGGTTTTGACATGACGAACTTCTACCAAGAGAGTTTTACGCCAGCGACTGGCGCAGAATCATCGGTCTCCGATGAGACGGTTAACGTTTCTGTTCCTGATTTTGCTCAAAGCATCGATGCGCAAAAAGGTCAGGTACTGGCCGATGTGCTCGAAGGCGCAGGTTTACCATTAATCGTCGCTTGTCGAAGCGGGATTTGTGGCTCGTGTAAATGCAAGGTTCGTAAAGGCAACGTCTCTTCCACCAGCCTAGAAACATTGACGCCAGAAGAAATTGAACAAGGCTATGTGCTCGCCTGCTCATCAACCATCGAAGCGGATCTTGAAGTGCAGATCGGTTAATGCTGCTGGTATCGATCTTTTATTGTTTCCCGTCATTCCGGCGAGCCTAGGCGAGATCAGGAACCTAATATCAGCGTGTTAAGAATAACTCATTCTGATAATAGACTCTGAATCACACTCGCGTCTCGCTATTCAGATTGACGGGGTATCGCGGAAATGCCAGCCGTACTCAAACGGCTGGTATTATAGATAGGTACAACTTTCGTTTCGTCGTCATTGCTTCTCGCTAAACAACAACACTTTCAATGCTGCTTCGCTGTCTACGTCCATAAACTCTGGCGGGTTATCCAGACGCTCACGGAATGTCAACTCTGGCGCTTCTTCTTTCATGCTTTCAATCAAGAAGTCGCTTGTCACAGATGGCGAGTTCACACATGCCATCACTTGACCACCGTCTGCCAACAAATCCGGCAACCGACGTAAAATCTTTTTGTAATCTTTAGTCAGCGCAAAGCTGCCTTTCTGGAATGAAGGCGGATCGATGATAATCAAGTCATACTGACCAGATTTCTTAATCTTACCCCACGATTTAAAGATATCGTGCCCCATAAAGCTTACCTGGTTGATGTTATGACCATTTAGCTTGTGGTTCTCACGACCTTTAGACAGCGACGCTTTTGCCATGTCGACGTTAACCACTTTATCTGCGCCACCCGCAATGGCAGCGACAGAAAAGCCACACGTGTAAGCAAACAAGTTAAGCACGTTTTTATGCTTCGCATTTTCCCGTACCCAATCACGACCGTAGCGCATGTCCAAAAACAGACCGAAGTTTTGATTGCGGCCAATATCCAATTGGTATTTCAAACCGCTTTCTTCAACGACAGGGCGAGCGTCTAATTCACCGACAAGCACTTCTGAAGGCGCACCATCGGCATAACGGTGCTGAAGAACCATAGTGCGACCTTGCTTGTCTGCCCACAGTGGTGATTGTGCCAACGCATTGAGGCCGTTTTTCAGCTCAGCGAGAAACGCGTCGTCGACTTCTTTAAACAAGTTGATAATCACCTGACCTTGTAACCAATCACAGGTGATTTGCTCTAGGCCCTCAAAACGACGGCCACGACCATGAAACAGTCGACGAATTTCGTTAGGAGCTTGCGCGAGCTCGGTTTCTAGATGCTGAAAGAACAGCGGAAGTTGTGATGCTTGCATCGAGTTCTCTTATTAGTTTTCTTTGTGACGGTTATTTGATCGTAGGCCAGTTCAGTTCCCAAGGGGAAAGCCAAGTATCCAAACCCTGAGAGACTATTTCACTGAGCCATTTGTTACCCAGCACTTGGTATTCTCGTGGGTCGCAAACAAAGCGATATTGCTCATCTCGGTATTGGAAGCAAAGTGAAAATGCATGCAGATAACCGCGATCAGCCTCATTGCCTGCATTGTAAATCGGGTCGCCAACAATACCTGAGCCAACCGATTTTAATGCCACGCGGATTTGATGCGTTTTACCAGTGTGTGGCTTACATAAAAATAGGCGCTCTCCGGGCTCTGCCGCAAGAGAGAAAAACTGGGTGACGGCTGGGTTATTTTTGCTGTTGACCAGCTTCCATGATGAACGGCGCGAACGCTCCATATCACCAACGACCAAACCTTGTTTCTTTTTCGGCTTTTTAGAGCCAATCGCCAGATAGAACTTTTCCACTTGGCGGTCAGCAAAAGCTTGCGATAACGCACTAGCCGCTTTGGCGTTGCGTCCGAGGAGCAGAATACCCGATGTCATTTTATCCAAGCGATGGATAAGATAAAGCTGCTCATCACCACTCTGCTTAGCCACTTCTTGCAGCAGCATTGTGTCGCCATCGTCTTTATGAACAGAGACGTTGGGATGCTTATTGATGATCAGAAAATCGGGATGGGTATGTAGAATATCGAACATAAAAAACTGGCTCCACGTTTGGAGCCAGCAGTATACATAAGTTACCGGACAAAGCTATCGAGGCTTGCCCCAAGGTCTTTGCTAAAGCTTCTTAGAGAAAATGCCAGCAAGGCCAATGATTGCGATACCCAGCAGCATGATTTCACCTTTGCCACTATCAAAGCCAGACTTAATCCCCATAAAGGCAACAATAGCAATCGCAACAGGAATCAGGTATTTAACTAGGTTGTACCACAATCCAAATAGCGGGAAGGATACTTCGCCGTCATTAGTGATCTCTTTTTCTAGCTCAGCACGGCTTAGGCGCCATCCAGCAAAGATACAAACCAACATACCACCAACCGCTAGGAAGATTTTGTCCGTTAGCAAGTCGAAAATATCAAAGGCACCGGTACCAAACAGCGTTGGTCCCATTCCACCTAACGATAGTGACGCAAAAATACATAATGCCGCCATAACTGCGCTTGCAGACAGAACTGCGTTAGAGCGCTTCATGCCTTTCTCGTCGATTAGGTAAGACACGACAACTTCCAATAATGATACTGAAGAAGTTAATGCCGCCACCGTCAAACCGATGAAAAATAGCAACGCGAATAGCAACCCAATCACACCGCCCATTTCAGCAAATAGCTGAGGAACGACAACGAATACAAGACCAGGGCCTGCCGCAGGCTCCATACCAAAGGCAAACATTGCTGGGAACATAGCAACACCAGCAAGAATCGCGACACCAGTATCCATCGCTGTAACCATACCGGTTGTTTGAACTAGGTTCTCTTTCTTCTTCAGGTAAGAACCGTACGTCATCATACAACCCATACCTAAGCTAAGTGAGAAGAACGCTTGCCCTAGAGCAGCAAGAACCACATTGCTGTCGACTTTAGAAAAGTCCGGCATGAATAAGAACTCAAGACCAGCCATTGCACCTGGCAGCATCAAGCCTTTAACAGAAACAACGATTAGGATTAAGAACAGAAGCGGCATCAGAACCTTACCAGCTTTCTCAATACCACCCGAGATCCCTTTCATCACAATCATGACGTTAAGGAACAGGTAAACACCCATCCACATTAAAGGTTGAATCGGATCTGAGATGAAACCGCCAAAGCTGTCGCCAATTGCTTCTGGCGCGCTGAGTAGACCACCACCCACTTTAAAGATATAGGCCAATGCCCAACCACCAACCACAGGGTAGAAGCCCATGATCAAAAGACCACTGAAGACTCCCATAACGCCAGTGAACGTCCAGCGTCGGTCAGTTGTTTTGAATGCACCTACGGCAGAAAGACCTGTCTTACGACCAATAGCGAACTCTGTCAGCATCACGCTAAAGCCGATAAAAATTACAAAGATAAGATAGATAGCAACGAATGCACCGCCGCCACTCTCACCTGCTGTGTAAGGGAATTTCCATATATTGCCTAAACCGACAGCGGAACCCGCTGCTGCCATTACGAAGCCTAGTTTAGACCCCCACGTATCACGTGGTGCTGCTGTATTAGTTGT